>CAVKOT010000225.1:0-4334 GCA_963658045.1 Opitutia bacterium UBA4654 | reverse complement strand
ACTCCTCTCCAACTCGCCCCTGCAACTTGACATCCAGTTTATGAAGGTCAAGGCACACACCAGCAAGAACACGCCCGTGGAGCACATGCAGGCCTTCTACCGCGACTTCGAGCGCATGGCTGACGAGAAGTTTGATGGCATGATTATCACAGGTGCGCCTGTGGAGCACCTTGACTATGAACAGGTCAACTACTGGGACGAGATAAGCGGCATCTTCGACTGGGCACGCACCCATGTCACCAGCACCCTCTATATCTGCTGGGCCGCCCAGGCCGGACTCTATCACCACTATGGTGTGCCCAAGTATCCGCTGCCCGAGAAGATGTTCGGCATCTTCCCGCAGATTCCCCTGGAGCCCACGTTGCCCATCTTCCGCGGCTTTGACGATGTGTTCTACATGCCCCACAGCCGCCATACAGAACTTCACCGCGAGGATATCCTGGCCGTGCCAGAGCTCTCCCTCATTGCCGAGAGCCCTCAGAGTGGTGTGGGCATGGTGATGGCGCGGGACGGCAGGGAGATATTCATCACCGGCCATTCCGAGTACTCACCCTACACGCTCGACACCGAGTATAAGCGTGACCTGGCCAAGGGACTTCCCATCAAGAAGCCTGTCAACTATTACCGGGGCGACGACCCCTCGCAGCCACCACTGGTCACCTGGCGTGCCCACGGCAACCTCCTGTTCCAGAACTGGCTCAACTATTACGTCTATCAGGAGACCCCCTACGACATCAATGACATCCATTGAACTCCTTTCCCCCGCCCAGAACCTTGAGTGCGGCATCGCTGCCATTGACCATGGCGCAGACGCTGTCTATATAGGCGCACCCCGCTTTGGCGCACGTGCTGCTGCAGGCAACAGTGTCGATGACATTGCCCGCCTGTGCCAGTATGCCCGCCCCTTTGGCGTGCGCATCTATGTGACGCTTAACACCATCCTCTATGACAACGAGCTGGAGGACACGCGCCGCCTCGTGTGGGACTTGTATCGCGCTGGGGTGGACGCGCTCATCGTGCAGGACCAGGCTCTGCTGGAGATGGACCTCCCGCCCATTCCCCTGCATGCCAGCACCCAGATGGACAACCGCACGCCCGACCGTGTGCAGTGGCTGCAGAGCCTGGGATTCAGGCAGACGGTGCTTGCGCGTGAGCTCTCGCTTGAGCAGATAAGGGCCATACACCAGGCCGTGCCCGCGATGCCCTTGGAGGCATTCGTACACGGAGCTCTGTGTGTGAGTTATAGTGGCCAGTGCTGGGCCTCGCAATATTGTTTCGGACGCTCGGCCAACAGGGGCGAGTGTGCCCAGTTCTGCCGTCTGCCCTTCACGCTCACCGATGCTGCGGGCAAGGCACTCACCCCCGAGCGTTACCTGCTCTCGCTGCGTGACATGTGTCGCATCGGCTTACTGGAGGAGATGATGGATGCCGGGGTGTCAAGTTTCAAGATAGAAGGGAGGCTCAAGGGCGTTTCCTATGTCAAGAATGTGACGGCCGCCTACCGGCAGGCCATAGACAGCGTACTCGCCCGGCGTGCCTCGGAGTACCGGCGTGCCTCGCTGGGCAAGTCGGCGGTCACTTTCACTCCCGACCCCCAGCGCAGTTTCTCGCGCGGCTTCACCGACTACTTCCTGCATGGCAGGCAGGGAAGCGTGGCCTCGATGGACACCCCCAAGAGCCGTGGCATGGAGGTGGGGCGCGTGAGGGAGGTGTCACATGACAGTATTGTGGTGGCTGGCACCGCGGCCTTTGCCAATGGCGACGGACTCTGCTTCCTGGATGCGGGAGGCAAGTTGTGCGGATTTCGTGTCAACAGGGCACAGGGCAATCGCCTCTTCCCCTCGCTGATGCCCCAGGTGCGGCGTGGTGACGTGCTCTGGCGAAACTATGACCAGGCCTGGGAGAGGCTGATGACAGGTCCCACAGCCCACAGGACAGTGGGACTGGCGATGCGCCTGGAGGACGTGCCCCAGGGCTTCCGCTTGACCCTGCGGCGGGAGGACGGCGCCGAGCAGTCCTTCGTGCATGAGTGCGAGCACCAGCCTGCACGCTCACCGCAGGACGAGGGCATCCGTCAGGCACTGGCCAAGACGGGGGACACCCCCTACCTCTGCACCCAGGTTGATGTCGCCCTCTCGCAGCCCTGGTTCGTTCCCCGCAGTCTCCTGGCCCAGTGGCGGCGTGAGGACCTGGCGGTGGCCTTTGGCGTGGAGCGGCCTTCCCAGGGCGAGGCAGCCGTCCAGTCCAGTCCATTATCAGCCCCGGCACATCCCGATGGCGGCATCCATGCCTCATGTGGGAGTGTCGCGGCCTCAGCGCAGGACAGCCAGGAGCCCTCCCGGACTGCGTCCCCCCTCACCTACCAGGCCAATGTGGCCAACCATCTGGCGCGCTGTTTCTATGAGAGCCATGGGCAGCCAGTGGGCGAGATGGCCATGGAGTGTGGCCGCACTGGCGACAGGCCTTGTCTGCTGATGACCTGCCGCCACTGCCTGAGATACGAAATGGGCTGGTGCAGCAAGCGCGGGGGAAATGCCCTGCAGGTGCGCGAGCCCCTTTACCTGAACCTTGCCGATGGCCGCCGTTTTCGGTTGCGGTTTGATTGCCGTCGGTGTGAAATGACTGTCTGGAATGCGTAACCTGCTGCCCCTCCTGCTCGTGCTCCTGCTCTCCTCCTGCTACAACAGGACGGGTGACACTGGCCTTTATGAGGTCAATGACAACTTTGTGGTCACTGCCGACACCCTGCACCTGCAGGCCCAGCAGCCCCTGCACAACATGCCCACGCCCCAGTCCCTCCCCGCTGACAGCCTCTTCATCCTGAACGGTGAGGAACTGGTCATCGCCCAGGTGGCGGTCATCCCCGAGGACTCCATCGATAGCGTGTGGGTGAAGGTGGCCCATGACCAGTTGCTCATGGGCTGGACCCACGAGGGCGAGTTGCTCTCCAGTGTGGTGCCCGATGACCCTGTCAGCCGCTTCATCTACCTCTTCAGCCTGCGCCACCTCCCCTATTTCGTCTGCCTCATTGCCCTTGCCCTTGCCCTGCTGGTGGTGCGCCGTGTGCGCCATGCCCGCTCCCGCGTGTTCCTGATTCACGACATAGCCTCGGTCTATCCCACGTTGCTCACCGTGGTGCTGGGCGGTGCGGCAGTCCTCTATGCCCACATCCAACGCTTCGAGCCTGACATGTGGGTGCGCTTCTACTATCATCCCACGCTCAACCCCTTCTCCCTGCCCCTCCTGCTCGGCCTCTTCGTCCTGCTCTTCTGGCTCATCCTGATACTCTCGATGGCCGTGGCCGACGAGGTCTTTGACCAGTTGCCCTTGGGCGGGGCTCTCTTCTATCTGCTCACGCTCCTGGGCATGTGCATGTGCCTCTACACCCTCTTCTCCCTGGCCGCATTCTATTGGGCTGGGGTGGTGCTCTATGCCCTGTATGCTGTCGTTGCGCTCTGCCGCTTCTTCCTCAGGTTCCGTCCCCGCTATGTGTGTGGACGTTGTGGATGCAAGATGCACGACCTGGGCACATGTCCCCACTGTGGCGCGCACAACGTTTAGGACACAGGACTTTTTTCTCCAGAGCGGGCGAAAATAGCCTGTCGCTTTCTTGCCCTTCCCCGACAAAATGGGTAAATTTGTAGCAGGAAGAGGCCATTTCGCGCCCTGGGAGCCCCCTCACGCGTGTTGCCTCCTGCCAGAGAGTTAACTATAATAACCATATTCTGATATGAACAGTAAACAACTCCTTGTGCCGGGACGCTTCCTGTCCGTGGCACTGATGGCGGTTTCCGCGTGCCTCGGGACGGTGGAAGCCTTCGCCTTTGAGAGCGGACAGACGTTGCGCATCAGCCGTGGGACACTCTCCGTCATGACCAAGAACTCGTCGCTGGACGCTGGCGCGGCGGCCGAGGTGTGGACGGATGCGCAGACCAACTCACAGCGATGGGTGCTGCAGACGGGTGCCAGCGGCACGTTCCTGCTCAGCAATGCCTACTCCAACCTCTACCTGGGCACCTCGGCTGCCATGGGCAGTGGGGTGGCAGTGAGCCAGATTGAGCGCAGCACAGCCACAGGCCGTGGCCGGTGGGAGTTTGTGCCGGTGGAGGGAAAGGATGGCCAGTATGTCATCTTTGCCAGCACCACGCGCCGCTATGCCCTCTCCACCCAGGCCGACCCCACTGACGGCAGTGCCCTGAGCCTGGTCAATGTGAACATGGCCGACTCCTCACAGTTTGTATGGACTGTGGAGGTGTGTGCCCCGCAGGAGAATGCCCTCACTCCCGACAAGCGCGATGACATGATGGAGAAGTGGAAGGCCCACTACTACCACA
>CAVKOT010000224.1:0-4340 GCA_963658045.1 Opitutia bacterium UBA4654 | reverse complement strand
CAAGGGAACCTTCTACAGCGTGACAGGCGGGCAGTGGATATTCGTTCTGGACAAGGATGGGCACAAGGCTTACCGCCGCAAGATATCCATCGGCAGGCAGAACCCCCAATACTATGAGGTGCTGGAGGGCCTGGAGCCAGGCGAGCGTGTCATCGTGAGCGGCTACGAGGCATACAAGGACAGCGAGGTGCTGGTGCTGGAGTAGGAGAAGCCGCACCCCCGACCCTCCCCAGGGGGAAGGGCCTGGGAGTGCGGAGGCTATATGAGGATGACTATATGAAAAGGGCACTATAGGGAACCGCTGCGGCAGGGGGGAGCACCGCCCTTGACCGTCCAACCCAAGGCTGGACGGTCAACGCAGCAGGCTGCGATGGGCGATGCACCACGCTCCTGTCACCGTCCAGCCTTGGGTTGGACGGTGAGGCACCCTGCCAGCCGTCCCAAGCCTACGAATTAAGAAGACATAAGCATAAACATAGATGAGAATATTCAACCACTTGCCCAGCCTGGGCTCATACCTCACCTTCCTGTCACGCAACAGGGTCTATACAGCCGTCAACATGTTTGGGTTCGCGGTGAGCCTGATGTTTGCGGTGCTGATAGGGCTGTATGTGTATGGCGAATATACCACCGACAGCCAGCACTCCAAGGCCAGCCGCATCTATTCCCTCTGCTTCGAGGTGAAGGACGAGGACGGCATCAACCGCTATGACGGCTGCCACCACACCGTGGAGGACATGCTGCGCGGGCGCATCCCAGAGATTGAGTCCTTCTGCGCCATCGTGCCCAACGAGGTACGCTATGTGCTGCCCGACGACACTTACCAGAAGGGCGCGACCCTCATGGCCGACTCCACATTCTTCCTGATGTTCGACTTTCCCCTCCTGCAGGGCGATGCCCGCCAGGTGCTGGAGCACAGGGACGCGGCGGTGGTGAGCGAGGAGTTTGCCCGCCGCCTGTTTGGCGATGCCAATCCCATGGGACAGACGCTCACCTATGTGGTGGGACACAGCCGCGTGAGGCTGAAGGTGACAGGTGTGATGGGCAGTATGCGCGGCTCGTGCATCAAGCCTGCCGATGTCATCATGAACTTCTGGAACGCGGGCAACTTCAACGCTGCCGATGTGGGCGGGGACTGCCTCAACACCTTCGGAGCACACATGTTCCTGCTCTCCACCGAGGGAGCGGGGCTGGAGAAGAAAGCCGGGCAGATAGACAAGTGCCTGCAGGGGAAGTTTGCCCTGTATGACCTGGGCGACAACAAGGACTTCTACGTCCACTGTTACCTCACTCCCCTGCGCCAGGAATACCTGAGCGAGGATGCCGAGGAGGCAGGCGTGCTACAGCATGGGAGCGCGCGCCAGGTGCGCATCCTGCTCGTGGCCGGACTGGTGCTGCTGCTCTTTGCCATCATCAATTATGTCAACCTCACCGTGGCCCAGTCGGAGCGAAGGGCCAGGGAGATGGCCGTGCGCCGCCTGGTGGGCGCACAGCGCAAGGCCATCATGCAGCGTCTGATGGCCGAGAGTGTGCTCATGAGCATGCTCTCCCTGATGGTCGCCCTGCTGCTGGCATGGGCTGTGGCACCCTACATGGGTGGCCTGCTGCAGACCACGATAGAGATGGGGCGGCTGCTGCAGCCCCTCCCCCTGGCCACGCTGGTGGCCTTCGCCCTGCTGGCGGGCGTGCTCTCGGGCATCATCCCTGCCGTGGTGCTGTCGAGGGCCAAGCCCATTGATGTGGTGCGGGGCACCTTCCGCCACCAGTCGAGGATGGTCTTCAGCCGCGTCCTGATCGTGTTCCAGAACGTAGTCACCATCACCATGGTGGCACTGGCACTGGTCATGGTGCTACAGGTGAGGCACCTGGTGAGCGCGCCCCTGGGCTATAACACGCACGGTGTGATGAGCATCGACGTGAGCCAGCACAGCAATGCCGACGACTCGCTGTTCAGTGAGCGGCTGCAGGCACTGCCCTGCGTGAGGCGTGTGGCCTGGGCCCGCGGCCTGCCACTCAATGGCGGCAATGGGCCGGGGTTCAAGTTGGGCGACAGGATGATGTACCTGCGCCTGCTGATAGGCGACCCCGCCTATGCCGACATCCTGGGGCTGAAGGTGCTGGACGGCAAGCACTCGGCATCGGCCAGCCGCATGTACTTCAGCGAGAGCCTGCAGCACACCTTCGATGCCATGGGGGCGGAGGAGCAGGCAACCATGAACTACATCCTGGGGCAACTGCTGCCCATGATGGGCACGGGCAAGGATGTGGAGTACAACGGCACGATGAGGAACTTCCACATCTATGACATCACGCAGCCCGAGGAACTGGTGGTGACGGTCATCGAGAACCGCATGCGCGGTGCCAACCAGATACTGGTGGAGACGCAGGGCAGCGAGTTCGCGGCCTGGGAACAGGTGAGGGATGCCTACAAGAGCGTGTTCCGCCAGGACATGGATGGGGGAAACCCCTACCTCGACCAGCGCATACGCGAGTGTTTTGCCGCACAGGTGCGTCTCTCGCACATCGTTCTGCTCTTTGCCCTGGTGGCCATCCTGGTCTCCTTCCTGGGGCTGGTGGCCGTGAGCACCTACTTCATCGGGCAGCGTCGCAGGGAGATAGCCGTGCGCAAGGTGTTTGGCAGCCACAACAGCCAGGTGTACAGCCAGTTGACACGCACCTTCCTCGAATATGTCCTGGTGGCCTTTGCCCTCTCCATACCTATTATATGGTATATAGGCGGGCACTGGCTGGCCGAGTTCAGTTACCGCATCCCGCTCAGCCCGCTCATATTCCTGGCAGCAGGAGGCTTTAGCCTGCTGGTGTCACTGGCGGCGGTATCTTTCCAGAGCTATATGGCGGCCAATGAAAATCCTGTGAGGCATCTGAAGGAGGAGTAAGAAGAGGCCCCTCCCCAAGGGGAGGGAGGGCGTTCCTGGGGTCACACTACAACATACAGAGAGGAAACATACAGAACATAAAACATAAAAACGCATCCCCCGCATGCGACAAAGACCTCCCTCCCCTTGGGGAGGGTCGGGGTGGGGCTTTTAATTTATGAATGCACTAAAGAACTTGACCCGCCGTGGGCAGCACAACATCCAGAAGGTCATCTGCCTGGCACTGGGTCTGGCGGTGAGCGCGGTGCTCATCACCGAACTGAACTTCGAGCAAACCTATGACCAGTGGTTCCCTGCCTGGGACCGCACCTACACGCTGAAGGAACAGGTGACACGCACAGGAGAGGGCAGTCCGTCAGACTACTGGCAGACTCCTGGCGCCATCGCCCCTGGCATGAAGTGTTATGCCCCCATCGTGGAGGCAGCCACGCGCACCACACCTGTCTCCATGGGGGCACAGTGCCAGCTGGATGGCGGGCACAGTGTGAAGGCCGACGTGATGGCGGCTGACACCAGCCTGTTTGACATCTTCCCACGCCCCATCCTGTCGGGCAAGCCGCATGAAGTGCTTGACAAGCCCTACTGCTGCATGATAAGCCGCAGTGTGGCCGAGACGATGGGCGGGGACGTGATGGGCAAGAAGTTCACCATATCGGACTTTGGCACCACACCCTTTGAGATAGGTGGTGTGTTTGAGGACTTCCCCTGGGACTCCTCGCTGCATGGCACACAGATAGTCCTCTCGATGGCCAGCCTGGACGAGAGCAGCACGGGCAACTGGCTGGGCAACGACCGCTACAAGTCCTACATACGCCTGGCCAAGGGGCACACGGTGGAGGAGATGGAGCCCTACATCCACAAGATGATGGAGGAGAACGTGGACCTGGAGGCCATGCGCTCGGCAGGAGTGGATGTGCAGTTTGTACCCTACCTGCTCAGCGAGAAATACACCCACAATGACTACATACGCATGATGTGCTGGATACTGGGCATCGTGGCCGTGGTGCTGCTCACCATCTCGGTGCTCAACTATCTGCTCATCACCATAGGCAACATGGTGAGCCGCGCCACAGAGATGGCCGTGCGCAAGTGCTTCGGAGCGGGCAACGGCGACATCAGCGCCATCACCTTTACCGAGTCGCTCGTGCATGTGCTGCTGGCCGTGCTGCTGGCTGCGGCCCTGCTCTTTGCCTGCCGTGGCACGATAGAGACTTACCTCTCGGCACCGCTCTCGGCACTGGTGTGCAACAGGGGCAGCTGGGTGCTGGCGGCCATCTGCCTGGTGATAGTCCTGCTGGGCGGCATTGTCCCTGGCTGGCTCTATGGCCGTGTGCCTGTGGCTGTGGTGTTCCGTGGCTATGCACGCAGTCGCCGCCTGTGGAAGTTGGGGCTGCTGGCCGCACAGTTCTGCATCGTGGGCCTGTTTGCCAGCCTGCTCTACAC
>CAVKOT010000223.1:1253-4346 GCA_963658045.1 Opitutia bacterium UBA4654 | reverse complement strand
CAGGAAGCCATCCTTCTCCTCCATGCCCAGGCAGTTGACTATCCTCATCTCGTTGAGCCTCTGTCTGAGCAGGGGGAACTTGTCGGTCATGTCCTCGTTCTTGCTGCCCAGCATCTCCAGTTCCTCGTCGTTGACCCTGCCATTGGCCCCGTACTCGTCCAGTATGCACAGGAAGCGCATGCGTTGCTCCAGGTAGTCGGCCATGGCCTGGTCACCCGTCATGCGTGCCAGGATGTGGGCCAGCGCCAGGAAGGCATAGGCCTTGACATTGTCTGTCTCAAGCACCGCCTTGTGGTCGATGATGTTGATGATTTCCCGCATGTAGTCGATGTCGAAGAGGTCCTCTGACATTGACATCGCCTCCTCCTCCAGGTCCTCCTCGGTCTCCTCATAGAGTTCTTCCTCGGCATAGTCCCTCAGCACATTGGTGGCCGCCTCCTTGACGTTGACCTCCTTGGCGGCCACACCTATGACCTCGCCCTGGATGGCATTGGGACGTGTGGCGTCGGTGACCCTCACCCTCACCGAGTCACCCACCTGGTAGTGCGCATCCTCGCCCGTGGCAGGCAGGAAGATGCCATAGCCATACTCGGTGACGGCACAATACACCTGGTTCTTCTCGTCGAGGTAGAAGATGGTGCAGTCGGACTCCTCGCCGAAGTCAACCTGCTCCCTGACCATATTGTCAATATAGGACATGCAGTCGAAGGTGTAGGTGCGCTGGTCCTCCTTGGGACTGCCCACCGAGTTGACCCGCACGCGGAAGAGCATGGGCTTGCCGTCCACGAAGAAGGAGTCGGTGTCAAGATAGGGGTCAAAGTGGAACATGCCGATGGAGCCGCCCCTCTGGTAGGTGTCTATCCAGCCCTCGCCCTCATAGGTCATGTCCTCGATGCGGCAGTAGTAGCGGTAGGGGTGTGCCTCGTCCTTCCACAAGACCCTGACATAGGTGTCCGTCCCCACCTCGGGTGCCATCTTCTTCAGTTTCTTCTTCGCCATCGTGCTCCGCACCTCGAAGAGTCCCTGCTCCACGTCACGCCAGTAGGCCTTCCACAGGCGCATGCCCTTGGCACTCCGGCTTATGCTGTACTTGGCGGGCGAGTCCAGGAATATCTGCAGGTTGTGCCATCCAGGGAAGTCCTGTGGCAGCACATTCTTCTCCCTGCCGGCCGACGAGGCGCGCGCGAGGGTGATGCCGTCGGCGCTGATGGTGAAGCGCACGTTACCCGCCTCATAGGAGCGTGTCAGGAAGGTGGTGTTGGCAGGCTTGACATTGGCCATCTGGTAGGCCAGTATCTCCATGCTGCCGAAGTCACGCCCCCAGTTGAAGTCCAGTTTCTCCTCCTGGGAGAGCAGCAGCGTGGTGAAGGCCTGCTCGACGAGTGCCTCCGAGAGGTCGTGGCGCGCGTCCTTGTTGTCGAGCACCGACCTCGACCTCACAAAGGAGAGGTAGTGGAAGAGCATGGACTTGTACAGCTGGGCATTGGACTCCTTGCCGTCGGTCATCAGCAGCAGGAAGCAGATGGAGCGCACCATGCGCTTGAGCAGGCTGCGGCTCTGCTGGTCGTCCACCACGGCCAGGCGGTTGGCCCGATCCCTGTTGGACATGACATAGAAGCGCAGGAAACTGGAGAAGGCGTCAGAGAAGGAGGGCTGCTTCCAGTTCTTGGCACACTCCTGCACCAGGTCCAGTATCGGGTCAATCTTCTCCTCCAGCAGCGCGGGCTGCATGGAGAACATGGCGATGAGCATCTGCATTCTCCTGTGGGGATGGTAGATGTAGCCCGAGCTCTTGATCTTACGCAGGATGGTGTCTATCTCCTCACCGCACCTGCCCTCCTTCATCAGGGCCAGGCACTGCAGATAGGTCTCCGACATGGCCACCCGCCCGGCTATCCACTGCTGGTAGTTGTCACGGTCTGACTCCGAGAACTGCTGCAGGTAGTCAGAGTCCTCGAGCAGGTAGAGGCACACGCGGTAATAGGCATAGAGCAGACGCTCGCGGCTGCGGTCATTCAGGTTGGGCCACTGCTCCACGCCCGCTACGGCCATGACAGCCTTGATGACCCACTCGGCACTCTCCTGCCTGTAGCATTGCCTGGCCTCGGCAAAGCGCTCGCCAGCCTCAAATCCGCGCAGGATGAAGTGCCTCACGCTCCCGCCGATGCCCACCTCGCGCAGCAGGCGGTCGGGACTGACACACTGGGCAGTGTGCTTGCCCCTCTCCTTGGCCAGGGTGAGCAGGAGCTTGTTGCTGGACGGCCTTGACACCACACAGGTAATCCGCTGGCCGGGAACCAGCAGCGTGCCGTCGTCACACCTGAGCCTGAAGGGGACACCGTAAGTGTCCCTCACATCGTAATACCTGACACTGGCCGTGGGGCTATATACCTCCTCACTCACCTCGAAGGGGTACCTCATGCCCGACACGTACCTGTCACGGAACATCAATGCGAAATTCTGCACAAAGACGATGCTGTCGCCATGCACGTCCTTGACCATGCAGGGTAGTTCCCTCATGTCAAGCACGGCCTGGTCGTTACGCTGGAAGTCAAACATCCTGATGGCATATTCCTTGTCATTGGCACTCACAATAAAGAATGAGTTGCCACCCTCATTCCTGATGTCCTTGATGGGCAACATGTAGAACTTGCCCTTCTGGTAGAGATTTGCTGTCATGTCCTGACGTGTTTGTTTGTATGGTTTACAATGTTTATTCCTCTGGCTGGTTCATTTCAAGCCACAAACCAGGCCATCCACAAAGTTACGAAATTTCGAGCAGAGTATTGTGCCTTGATAGCCACTTAGTTGTACAGGATGCGAAGAAATGCGCCACAAAAGCAAAAGCACGCATGTTCCTTCTGCCACGAAGGCTCGAAACTTATTTTTCGAACCTATGTACCTTTTATATTTCCAACTTTGGAATATCCGTTTCGCACCACGGAACGGATATTCCAAAGTGCGGAATATATGTTCCGCAGTTGGACACAAAGAAGTGACGAGGCTGCGGCAAGGAAGCATCCTGGCCATCATGGGCAAGGAACATGCGCCCGCTGAAACGGCGAGAGGCACTCCCCGTGCCAACTCATGCAC
>CAVKOT010000223.1:0-1243 GCA_963658045.1 Opitutia bacterium UBA4654 | reverse complement strand
TGCACGGAGAGTGCCTCTCGCACCCATCCCTTCCGCCCACCCGCAACAGCGGGCCTGCGGGGCGGCAGGGCCTCAGAGCCTCACCTTCTTCTTGACAGCCTTTGACTCGTTCTGCAGACGGTCGAGGGCCGTTACCACATACACATAATCCGTGTTGCCGCCCTCATAGGCCAGGGGCAGGAATGTCTGGCTGGTGATGGCGAGGATGTGCGAGGAGTCCTCCAGGTCAACCTTCTCGCCGCGCAAGAACCGATAGACCACATATTGGCGTGCCTTCTGCATCTCCTTCTTGCCGCGCGATGCCTTCCAGAAGAGCACGGGGCCGTTCTCAGTCCACAGGACAGTGGTGCGGCGGGGCTTGCGTGGACGCTTGGAGTCTATCCAGGGCATGATGGGCTGCAGGGCTGGGGTGCTGTGGTACACCTGTCTGAGCATGTCCTGATAGCCCTGGGGGTTCTGGCACACGGCAGCCGCATACCACTGGCAACTGCCATAGATGCCGGGGAGACTGCGCTGCAGGTTATACTTCAGCGCCATCTGGTGCTGGCTGGGATTGGTTGGGTCGGGATGGGCGACGGTGCGCTCGACCGACTGTCCCACGTAGAGGGGGCGGCCCTCGGCATGCGCGCTCCACCAGCGTATCAGTGTCTCATAGTCGGCAGCGCGGTTGCCCACCTCCCAGTAGAGCTGTGGCAGGTTGTAATCGACCCATCCCTGGCGCACCCACTCAAGCACGTCGGCATAGAGGTCATCATAGTTCTGGAGCCCGGTGGTGGCACTTCCGTCAGGGTCAGTGCGCTGGTTGCGGTAGATGCCAAAGGGTGACACGCCGAACTTCACCCAGGGCTTCACCTTGCGTATGGCGTGGCACATCTGCTTCACAAAGAGGTTGACGTTCTGCCTGCGCCAGTCCCCACGGTCCATGCCATTGCCATACTGGGCATAGGAAGCGTCATCGGGGATGGCCAGCCCTGCGACGGGATAGGGATAGAAGTAGTCATCCATGTGTATGCCATCGACATCATAGCGGCGAACAATGTCGCACGCCACCTGGCAGATGAAGTCGCGGTTCTCGGGACGGCCCGGGTCAAAGAGCAGGAGACCGTCATAGTCAAAGAAGCGGTCGGGGTGGCGGAAGTACTCGTGCGTGTTGGCCATGGCCGTGGTGCCCTTTGTCTTGGCCCGGTAAGGGTTGATCCAGGCGTGCAGTTCCATCTGGCGCGCATGACACTGCTCTATCATC
>CAVKOT010000222.1:0-4395 GCA_963658045.1 Opitutia bacterium UBA4654 | reverse complement strand
GCCACTCTCCCCACATCGACTTCCAGGAGGCGGCCCTGGGATGGGCCAGGAGCATACAGGTGGCCGACAGCATCTCCCTGTTTGTGGAGGCTGGAGCGGAGATGAAGTGCTCATTCTCGTCCAGTGACAAGGAGCACGGAAACGCGAAATATGCGCTGGTGACATTCCGTGTCCCCGTCAACCTGACCTACAAATTCTACCTCTCCCGCACACGCAACTTCGCGCTCGCGCCACAGGCGGGTATTCACTTCCGTGCCATAGCGGTAGGGAAAGAGAAGGTGGATGGCGCAAAGGGTGACCTCTTCGACAGCAAGAGGGACAACCAGACCGCATCGGAATGGAAGAGGTGCCAACTGGGATGGCAGGTGGGCCTGCGCCTGCAACTGGAAAGATACTTCCTGGCCGTGAGTTACGGGCGGGACTTCCCCGACAAGAGCAAGTGTCCGCAGATTCACGAATGCGGAATCACGGGCGGAGTCTGCTTCTGACAAACTGCCCCGTAAGGGCGCAATGACAGTGGGGAATTCCACTCCCCTACCGCAAGTTACTTCCATGGCATGGAGCGCGCATGCCCCGGAAAAGACCAACAAGAGACAGGAAGCCCGAAGAGCAACTGCACTGAACGCAGGACTCTTCGGGCTTCTTGTATTCCCATGAAAAGCCCCCTCCCGACCTCCCCCAAAGGGGGAGGGGCGCATGCCTCACACCCTTATCAGGTCATCACCGGTGCCGTGCTCTTGCCCATGCGGGATGCCTCCCCACCCCTGGCATGACAATGGCTCCCGTGATGCACCGCGCTGCCCAACCGTCCAGCCCAAGGCTGGACGGTCATCGCATGCCGCTGCGATGGCAGGTGCAGCGGCATGTGCGGCCCATCGCAGCGGCATGGAAAAGGAAGCGCAGCGGCATGGCAAGGGAGACACCGGTGTGAAGAAGGGAAAACACCATCGTGGAAAAGAAAACGCACCAGCGCGAAGAAAGAAACGCACCGGTGCGAAGAAGGATATTGTCCCTCCCCCTTAGGGGAGGTCGGGAGGAGGCATCTCCTCCCCCACTCCAGTTCAATACGTGGGCACAACCAGGCGGTAGCCCTTGCCGTGCACATTGTTTATCTCCACGTTGGGGTCATCCTTGAGATGCTTGCGCAACTTGGTGATATACACATCCATGCTGCGTGCGTTGAAGTAGTTGTCATCTATCCAGATGGTCTTCAAGGCCAGGTCACGCTCCAGCACATCGTTCATGTGGGCACAGAGCATCGTGAGGAGTTCACTCTCCTTGGTGGTCAGTTTGGTTGATTTGTCACCAATGGTCAGCAACTGCCTCTGCGTGTCGAAGGTGAAGCGGCCCAGCTGATAGCGCACGGATGTCTGCTTGCTGCGCGCCTTCACACGGCGCAGGATGGCCTCCATGCGATACACGAGCTCGTCCATCGAGAAGGGCTTGGTCAGATAGTCATCCGCACCCAGCTTGAAGCCCTCCAGTATGTCGTCCTTGAGGTTCTTGGCCGTGAGGAACATGATGGGCACCTCGGAGTTGATCATGCGCAACTCGCGCGCCAGCGTGAAGCCGTCCATCTTGGGCATCATCACGTCAAGCAGGCACATGTCATACTTGCCCTTGACAAAGGCCTTGTAGCCAGCCTCGCCATCGAGGTACAGCTCGGCGTCGTAGCCCTTCGCCTGCAGATATTCGCGCACCAGCATTCCGAGGCTCTCCTCGTCCTCACACAATAGGATGTGCAACTTGTTTTCCATATTCTCCTTGTTTTATGATTAGTCTTGTACAGTCTGCAGTGTGATGGTGAACTTCGTGCCCACTCCCAGCTCGCTCGTCACCTTGATGCTCCCGTGCAGCAGGTCCACCATCTTCTTCACATAGGCCAGGCCCAGTCCGAAGCCCTTGACATTATGCTGGTCGCCCGTATGCACACGGTAGAACTTGTCGAAGATGTGCTTCAGGCTCTCCTTCTGGATGCCTATGCCATTGTCCTGGATGCTGATGCAGAGGTTGGGCCCCTGGTTCCAGGTGGCCACCTCCAGGTGGATGGGCACATCCTCGCGCCTGTACTTCACGGCGTTGTCCAGCAGGTTGTATATGATGTTGGTGAAGTGCATCTCATCGACGTTGACAAAGGGGTTGAAGGCCTCGAAGCGTGTCTCGAGCGTGCCCCCCGTATTGGCAACCTGCAGCGAGTAGGTCTTCACGATGGTCTCTATCTGCTCGTTGGCATCCAGTTCCTGCAGTTTGAGGGCAATGTTGTTCCTGTCAAAGAGGCTCATCTGCAGCACCTTTTCGACCTGGAGGCGCAGTCGCTTGGTCTCGTTGTTGATGACCCCGCCCAGGCGGTCGTATGTGGCCTCACTCTTGGGCACCTGCTTGTCAACCAGCATCTGTGCCGCGATGGAGATGGTGGAGAGGGGGGTCTTGAACTCGTGCGTCATGTTGTGTATGAAGTCGTTCTTCATCTCGCTCACCTTCTTCTGCCGCACCACAAGATAGACGGTCACGAGGAAGGTGACGAAGAGGATGATGGTGAACAGCATGGCTGGCGCCACATAGCGTGCCACGCCCAGGATGTAGCGTGCCTGGTCGGGGAAGTGCACGGTCACCACACCCATCTGCCCTGTGGGGTCACTGCGGAAGAGCGTCTGCGTGTAACTCACCTGCTGGCCCGTCTCGTCGAAGTCGGCACAGCGGAACACCTCACGCCCATCGGACGTATATACGATGTAATGGAACGGTATGTTGATGCCATTGCGCTCCAGCGCCATGCGCAGGCAGTTGTCCAGCACGCCCGGGTTGAGCCGGTCCTGGAAGCGCAGGTCGCTGGCCTGGTACATCACGGCATAGATAACCTCGTCAAGCACATCGCGCTCATAGGCATAGGCCTCCTGCACATGCTTCTGCAGATGGCTGATGGTGCGCGCCACGTTACTCATCCGGGGCATCGTGAGGGAGTTGGGGAACTGCGATGGACGCTTGCCCACGAACTGCATGCCAGGCAGTCCGTTCAGAGTGTCTAGGGGAGGCAACTGGGGCATTTGGCCCAGTGAGTCGAGCGAGGGGATGTCGTGCTTCTCCTGCTCATGTTGGCTGATGACCGTCTGCAGGTAGCGGAAGGTCTCGGCCTTCTCCAGGTCACGCGATGCCTGGTCAAGGCTTCGGAAGACGTTTTCCTCAAACTGCTGCCTGCGCATGCGCACGATGGCCGAGGCGTAGCGGCTCTGCAGGTAAAGCAGGGCAAGGAACGACACGCCTATGACGACGCAGATGCACCAGATATAACTCCTTTTCATACCAGCAAATTTAGTGGGTTTAGAGTTCCTGCACAAAAAAAACCGATGCCAAAAGCATCGGTTTTTAACATTATTAAGATTACACTGCACTTTTACTTGCGATTGCGTGCACTAAAGCACCTATGTGGCTGCATTGTCTGGCCCACTTGCATGCCCGGGGGAGGCTATGCCGCCACGCATGCCCATCCAGGCCTATTCCTGCTGTGACGCCTCGTACTCGGCAATGAGCTTGCTCTGCACATCGCCAGGCACCAGTTCGTAGGAGGCGAACTTCATGATGAAGCTGGCACGTCCGCCAGTGATGCTGCTCAGCGCGGTGCTGTAGTTGAGCATCTCCTTCTGCGGTGCCTTGGCCACTATCTTCTCATAGCCATTCTCGCTCGTCATGCCCATGATCATGGCCCTGCGTCCCTGCAAGTCACCCATCACGTCACCCATCTTGTCGCTCGGCACGAACACCTCGACGTCATAGATGGGCTCCAGTATCTTGGGCCCTGCCTCACGGAACGCCTTGGCAAACGCCTGGCGGCCTGCGAGCATGAAGGAGAGCTCGTTGCTATCGACAGGGTGCATCTTGCCGTCATAGACGATGACACGCACGTCGCGGGCATAGCATCCCGTGAGGGGTCCCTGCTCCATGCGCTGCATCACGCCCTTGAGTATGGCGGGCATGAAGCGCGCGTCGATGGCTCCGCCCACCACGCTGTTGATGAAGACAAGCTTGCCTCCCCACTCCAGGTCGATGGTCTCGGTGCTCTTGGGATTGATGCGGAACTCCTGCCCACCGAAGCGATACACCTCGGGAGCGGGCATCCCCTCGTAATAGGGCTCCACGATGAGATGCACCTCGGCAAACTGTCCCGCGCCGCCCGACTGCTTCTTGTGGCGGTAGTCGGCACGCGCTGCCTTGGTGATGGTCTCGCGATAGGGTATCTTGGGCTCGCTGTATGTCACCTGTATCTTCTCGTTGTTCTCCAGCCTCCACTTCAGCGTGCGCAGGTGGAACTCCCCCTGTCCGTGCACGATGATTTGGTGCAGCTCCTTGCTCTGCTCTATCACCCATGTGGGATCCTCCTCCCTCATGCGCTGCAGCTGT
>CAVKOT010000221.1:0-4414 GCA_963658045.1 Opitutia bacterium UBA4654 | reverse complement strand
CAATGGTTCCTCTCGATGAAGCACTTCGCCGAGATAGCCCTGCCGCCCGTGCTTGAGGGGAAGATCAAGTTCTACCCCACCAAGTACGTCAGCACCTACCGCAACTGGCTGGAGAACATCCAGGACTGGTGCATCAGCCGCCAGCTGTGGTGGGGTCACCGCATCCCGGCCTACTTCGTGCCCACACCCGAGGGCGAGGAGGAGCGTTACGTGGTGGCCATGACCGCCGAGGAGGCTCTGGAGAAGGCACGCAAGCAGTTCGACCTGCCCGACCTCAAGATGGAGGACCTGCGCCACGACGAGGACGCGCTCGACACATGGTTCTCCTCATGGCTGTGGCCCATCTCCCTGTTCAGGGGCATCACACACCCCGGCAACGAGGAAATCAACTACTACTACCCCACATCGGTGCTGGTCACCGGGCCCGACATCATCTTCTTCTGGGTAGCGCGCATGATCATGGCCGGCGAGGAGTACATGCATGATGTGCCCTTCCGCAACGTGTATTTCACGGGAATCGTGCGTGACGAGCTGGGCCGCAAGATGTCGAAGTCGCTGGGCAACAGCCCCGACCCCATCGGCCTCATCGACAAGTACGGAGCCGACGGCGTGCGCATGGGCATGCTGCTGGCAGCACCCGCGGGCAACGACATCCTGTTCAAGGAGGACCTGTGCAAGCAGGGCGCGAACTTCTGCAACAAGATATGGAACGCCTTCCGCCTGGTGCAGGGCTGGCAAGTGGCCGACATCGAGCAGCCCCAGGCCAGCACGCGCGCCATCGAGTGGATGCAGGCCAAGATGCGTGCCGCTGTGGCCGAGATTGAAGACCTGTACTCGAAGTACCGCCTCAACGAGGCCCTGATGACGGCCTTCAAGCTCTTCACCGACGAGTTCTCGGGCTGGTACCTGGAGATGGTGAAGCCTGCCTACCAGGCTCCCATCGACCGCAAGACCCGGCAGGCCACACTGCAGATATTCGAGGACCTGATGAAGGTCATCCATCCCTTCATGCCCTTCATCACCGAGGAGATCTACCAGCACATCACCGAGCGTGCCGAGGGAGAGAGCATCATGACATCGGTGCTCACCATGGACGCGCCCACCGAGGCCGATACCGCCGTGCTGGCCAGCATGGAGCAGGCCAAGCAGATTATCGGTGGTGTGCGTGCCATACGCCAGAGCAAGAACATAGCACCACGCGAGCAGTTGACCCTGGAGGTCATCGAGCCCGAGGGTGCAGACCTGTCGGCCGCACATGACCAGGCACTGCGCAGCATCATCCAGAAGATGGCCGCGCTGCAGGAGGTGAGATTTGTGACCCAGAAGAGCGAAGGCTCACAGACCTTCCTCATCGGCACCGATGAGTATGCAGTGCCCCTGGGCAGCCTGATAGACGCAGAGGCAGAGGTGAAGAAGGCCGAGGCTGAGATCAAGCGACTGCAGGGCTTCATGGCTGGCATACAGAAGAAACTGCAGAACGAGCGCTTCGTACAGAACGCCCCCACGCAGGTGGTGGAGCTGGAGCGCAAGAAACTCTCTGACGCGGAGAGCAAGATAGCCGCCCTGCAGGAGACGGTGCGCAGCCTGGGATAAGCCCACAGGCAAGCACACACAGGGACAAGGAACAAGCCGGGAAGGCGGAGTCCAGACACAAGGATTCCGCCTTCTCCATTTTTCCCAGTCAAGCCACACATGGAGCACGTCCCTACCATCCCACGCCCACGAGGGGAGTCGCGGGGGAGAGATGGCGAGGCAGAACGAAAGGCTGAGCCAGATGAGGGATGGACAGAAATCCGCCGAAGGAGCCATGCCACCCAGATATGGGCTGCCAATGGACATCAAACAACCATTTATCAACAATAAAGACAAGAGAAGATGAAAAGACTGCTTCCCTTTAGTATGCTCTTCATGCTCGCCCTCCCGGCACAGGCCCTGGAGGTAGGCAGCCTGAAGACACAGGCCTACCGCAACCCCATCGGTATAGACCTGAGCGTGCCGACATTCAGCTGGGTGCTGTCGTCTGACGAGAGGAATGTGCTGCAGGAGTCCTACAGCATCAGGGTGTGCACCGACCGCAACATGCAGGACGAGGTGTGGACATCAGGCGAGGTGAAGTCCGCGCAGTCGGTGGATGTCGCGGCCCAAGGGTTCACGCCCAGTCCGCGCACACGCTACTACTGGCAGGTGACCGTGCATGACAACAAGGGCAACGCCTCCACCAGCACCGAGCGGGCCTACTTCGAGACAGGCCTGGGCAAGGGGCAGGGATGGGGCGACACGCAATGGATCAAGCCCACGACCAGCCCCAAGGGCACTGGCAGCACGACTCCCCAGGAGGTCAAGAACTATGAGGTGGAGGTGCAGTTTGAGATCAAGTCGATTGCCGCAGGAGTCATCCTGGCCGCACAGGACCACAACAACTATTATATGTGGCAGATAAGCACACTCACGGGCGCGCCACGATTCCGCCCGCACAAGTGGACGGGCGGCAATGCAGCCTGCCTGGAGGAGAAGTCCCTGGGCATAAGCCTCAAGAACGGAGAGAAGCATGTCATGCGCATAGAGGTGCGCAATGCCAACACCGCCACCACCTACATCGACGGCAAGCGCATTGACCGGCGCACGGGAGACTTCTCCTATGGCACATTCGGCTTCAGGGAAGACCATGACAACGGCAATGTGCCCGAGCAGGCTTACTTCGACGACTTCGTGGTCACCTCGGATGGCAAGGTGCTGGTCGAGGAGCACTTTGACGATGCTGACCTGAAGGCTTTCTCGGGCGGGGAGGTGACAGACGGCCGCTTCTATGTGAGCGGGCCCGGCACCTACAGCTGGCAGCAGAAGGCCACCACGCCCGTGCACTATACGGTGGAGGCCGACATGACCCTCATCAGCGACAACGCCAGCATCTGCTTCTCGGCCACCACATCCGACACCTATATGATGTGGGCCATCAACACCTTCGGTCTCACCACCCCCACGGTGCGCAGGCATGTGTATAACCACGGCTCGCTGAAGTATGATGACACGCCCCTCCCATTCAGCAATGATGACATCCTGGGCAAGCCCCACCACATACGCATCGAGTGCAAGACGCCCTATGTGCGCACTTACATCGACGACAAGCTGGTGGACACCTACCGTGACGAGGCCGGTGTGCTGGCCAGGGGTGACGTGGGCTTCAGGGTGAGTGCCACCGGCAACGAGCGTGAGAAGGCCTACTTCGACAACCTGAAGGTGACGGAGTATGATGCCAACGGGACAGCCAAGGTGACGCTCCAGGAGGACTTCGAGCAGGCGACCAACGTGTTTGACGGCGGTGACGTGGTCGAGTATGGCGGCAGCCGACAGATGTACATGGAGGCACCTGCGGGCACAGCCAAGCGTGTGATGCAGGCCGATGGCAGCATACTGCCCGGTGCCGACATCATGCGCAAGGAGTTCACCTTGCATGGCGGCATCAAGCAAGCACGCCTCTATGCCACGGCACTGGGCGTGTATGACGTGTATGTCAACGGTTCGCGTGTCGGGGTCATACATGACGACGGCACCCGCGAGCAGGACGAACTGAAGCCGGGCTTCACCGAGTTCCACAAGACAGTGTTCTACTCCACCTATGACATCACCCCGCTGGTGCGCGAGGGAGACAATGCCATCGGTGTGCAGATTACCAGCGGATGGTGGAGCGGCGGCATCTCACACGGGATGTATGGGGCCGAGAGCCAGGCTTTCCGTGGCAAGATAATCGTCACATACGCCGACGGCACCGAGCAGACCATAGGGTCAGACACCTCATGGGCGTGCAACACCAACGGCCCCCTGCGCATGGGCGACATCTACAATGGCGAGACCTACGACGCACGACTGGAGAGCGGATGGGCCACGGCTGGCTTCGATGACTCGCAATGGTACGCCACCAGCGTGTGCACAAACTTCAAGGGCGAGATCAGAGCCTTTGAGGGCCCCATTGTGAAGGCCGTCCCGTCACTGGCACGCATGCCCAAGACCACGGTCATCTATGAGGGTGTGAAGGCCGGTGGATCCACGCACGGCAGCATCAACGTGGTGTCGGAACTCACAGGGCAGAACGCCTTCACGCTCAAGGCAGGACAGACAGCGGTCATCGACCTCGGGCAGAATGCGGCCGGCTGGGTATCCTTCAAGGCCCAGGGTGAGCGGGGCACACGCCTGAAGTTCCGCTTTGCCGAGATGCTCAACACCACTGGCAACAGCGCGAGAGGCGATGACGGGCCCAAGGGTTCTGTCTATACGGCCAACCTGCGAGGGGCAGAGGCCACGCTGAGGTACACCCTGCGTGGCGACCAGCAGGGCGAGTCATTCCACCCCACCACCACCTTCTTCGGCTTCCGCTACATCGAGGTCACCAGCAGCAACGATGTCAAGCTCACCGATG
>CAVKOT010000220.1:0-4415 GCA_963658045.1 Opitutia bacterium UBA4654 | reverse complement strand
TGCCCCGCAAGGACACGGCATCCGGTGAGTCTCTCACCCCAAGGTTGACAGAAAAACTGGATGTCAACAAAAACAGGGTGAGTCTGGGGAAAGTGTCTATCTGTCCAGGGTGACTTTGGCACTTGTGTCCACTAATCCAGTTTATGAAAGAGAAAAGTGTCTAGTGAATCCAGGAAAAGACACATTCCGCTTGCAGATAGATGAAAGTAAGGTAGGCCAGTGGCAGAGAGTGCATGGATGGTGGTACTACAGGGGGGATATGTGACATCCATACATTCTGTCTGTGTGGTACCTTGGCGTGTTTTATTCCAGCATAGCCTTGACTTTTTCTTCGCTTATGCCTGTTATAGTGGATATCTGCGATGCCGTCATGCCATTGCCGGATAGGGTTCTGGCCATGTTCTGCAACAGAGTGTCTTGCTGCTTCAGCCTCTCGTCTTTCTCCTTCAGCCTCTCGTCTTTCTCCTTCAGCCTCTCGTTTTGCAGCTTCAGTTTCTCTTCTTTCTCCTTCAGCCTTTCGTTTTGCTGCTTCAGTTTCTCGTCCTGCTGCTTCAGTTTCTGCCCTTGTTGTTGTATTTGTTCTCCTTGTTGCTGTATTTGTTCTCCTTGTTGTTGTATTTGTTCTCCTTGTTGCTGTATTTGTTCTCCTTGTTGCTGTATTTTCTTGTCTTGTTGCAGAATCTGTTCTGTGCGCTCCTTTAGTTGTTTTTCGCGCTGCATAATGGCGGTATCGCGGTCTTCTATAGCCTTGTAATACTCGTCTTCCACATTCATGTCCTGCCGCATTTCCGAGTCAGCGGCGGCGGCAGTCAGCATATGCAGCATGTACATCATGTCAGAGTCGCCCTCATATTTTCTCTCATCGATATTGAGTACCTGGCTGTCCTCTGTGTCCTTCTTCGACTGGTCAAACACACTGAGCACCTTCTCAAGTCTGTTGTTCACCTTTCCTCTGAGTCTCGGTATCTGCACGATGATGCTGTTGTGGGTAAGGCTCTCCACAAAAGGCTCCTCCTTGCCAGCCTCCACAATGCGGCCATTGTAGTCGTACACGTCGTGGTTGACATACACCACAGGCTCCTCGATGTCTCCCACGCGGTGCCCAAGCAGGTACACGGCCACCATGGGATAGGCAAATCCCTTGGTTGAGTCGTCGCGTATGTTCATCTTGTTGCTGTACTGTGCGCCAAGATACTGGCGAAAGCGTAGTGTCTCTGTGTCGAGCCAGGTCTTCTGCAGTTCAATGAGCACAACGCGGTCTTTCTGTTCACCGTCATCGGCATCTTTCTCGCGTATCGTGGCGGCAAAGTCGATGCGGAACATGGAGATCGTGTCGCGTGTGGTATTGGCATACTCGTGCGGGCGCATCTCCACTTTCACCACGTCCTTCTTCAGCAGGGCCGAGAGTATGGTCTTGGATATGCGCTCGTCTGACATTATGTATTTGAACACAGAGTCATAAATAGGGTTGGCGACATGCAGTATCATGGGTGTCAGTTTATTTGTGTCAATGATATGCAAACTTACGCTTTTTTTGTGAATTACAGATGCTGTTCTTCTTAATTTAATTGCCAGTCCATCTCTGCCGCCACATGCCAGGTGGTCTTGGGGCTTCTGAAGGCGAGTCCAGCCGTGCTCGATGCCATAGGCGAGCGCATAAGGGGGCTGGGCATCCCCTGCTCAGTAAGTTACTGAGCCTTCCCGCCCACCAGGCGCTTGATGTCATTGAGCCTGTTGAGGGCCTCCAGGGGGGTGAGATTGTTGATGTCCGTGTTCAAGATCTCGTCACGTATCTGGCACAGCACAGGGTCGTCCAGTTGGAATATGCTCATCTGCACACCGCTGGCAGGCTCGGTGTGGGCAGCCATGCCCTTGCCCAGCGCGTCATGGTCCATGGTTTGCTCCAACTGGTGCAGCACCTCGTCAGCACGCTTCACGATGCCCGCCGGCATTCCCGCCAGCCTGGCCACATGTATGCCAAAGCTGTGCGCGCTGCCCCCGGGCTCCAGTTTGCGCAGGAAGATGACCTTGCCGTCCATCTCCCTCACGCTCACGTTGAAGTTCTTGATGCGTGGGAACTTGGCCTCCATCTCATTCAACTCATGATAATGCGTGGCAAAGAGCGTGCGTGGATGCCCGTCACGGTTCTCGTGGATATACTCCACGATGGCCCAGGCAATGCTGATGCCGTCATAGGTGCTGGTGCCACGCCCCAGTTCGTCAAAGAGCACCAGCGAGCGTTGCGAGAGGTTGTTCATGATGTTGGCCGCCTCGCTCATCTCCACCATGAAGGTACTTTCGCCTATGGATATGTTGTCACTTGCCCCCACACGGGTGAATATCTTATCCACATATCCGATGTGTGCGCTCTCGGCCGGCACGAAGCATCCCATCTGTGCCATGAGCGTGATGAGTGCCGTCTGCCTGAGCAGCGCGCTCTTACCCGCCATGTTGGGGCCCGTGATGATGATGACCTGCTGCTTTGTGGTGTCCAGGTACACGTCGTTGGCCACATACCTCTCGCCCAAGGGGAGTTGTTTCTCGATGACCGGGTGCCGTCCCTGCCGTATGTCAAGCACCTCTGACTCGTCCACCACAGGACGCACATAGCGGTTTTCCTGGGCACAGAGGGCGAAGGAGAGCAGGCAGTCCAGTTGTGCCACCAGCGAGGCATCGGTCTGTATGGCCCCCACATAGTGTGCCAGGTCGGCCACCAGGTCGGCAAAGAGGCGTGTCTCCAGTGCCAGGATGCGGTCCTGGGCCCCTGTTATCTTCTCCTCATATTCCTTCAGTTCCTGGGTGATGTATCGCTCAGCCTGGGTCAGGGTCTGCTTCCTTATCCATTCGGGCGGCACCTGGTCCTTGTAGGTGTTGCGCACCTCCAGGTAATAGCCGAAGACATTGTTGTAGCCTATCTTCAGGCTCTGTATGCCAGTGGCCTCGGCCTCGCGCTGCTGGATGTGCAGGAGATACTCCTTGCCGTTGAAGGCTATCTGTCGCAGGTCATCCAGTTCCTGGTTCACCCCAGGCTGTATCACGCCCCCACGGTTGACCATGAGAGGTGCGTCGGGACTTATCTCACGCAGGATGCGGTCTCGTATGTTGACACACAGGTCTATCCTTTCCCCTATGTCGCGCAGGGTCTCGTCGTCAGCCTGGGCACATTCCTGCTTGACGCACACCAGGGCCTGCAAGGCGACGCTCAACTGTATGACATCGCGTGGTGACACACGTCCGGTGCTCACCCGGCCGATGATGCGCTCCAGGTCGCCCATGCGCTGGAGTTGCCCCTCCACTTGCTCGCGCAGGGATGGGTAGCGGAAGAAGCAATCGACCACATCCAGGCGGCGGTTGATGAGCCTCACGTCCTTGAGCGGGAACAGCATCCACCGGCGCAGCATGCGTGCCCCCATGGGGGTGACGGTGTGCCCGATGATGTCAAGCAGCGAGATGCCGTCCTCGTTCATGGACGACACGAGCTCGAGGTTGCGCACGGTGAACTTGTCAAGTCTCACATAGCGGTCCTCCTCTATGCGTCGCAGGGCTGTGATGTGGCTCAGCTGTGTGTGCTGCGTCTGTTCCAGGTACAGCATGATGACTCCTGCCGCCACCACGCCGCTGTGCAGGTGGTCCACGCCGAAGCCCTTGAGGTTCTTGACCCCGAAGTGCTTGTAGAGCCGCTCGCGTGCGGTGCTCTCGGTGAAGGCCCAGTCATCCATCTCGAAAGTCGTGTGCCTGGTGCCGAATGAGCCCTCAAACATCGCACGCTTGCCACGCTCATAGAGGACTTCCTTGGGAGCGAAGTTCTCCATCAGCTTGTCGATGCGCTCGGCGGTGCCCTCGGCAGTGAGAAACTCGCCCGTGCTGATGTCCAGGAGTGAGAGGCCGCAGGTGGACTTGCCGAAGTGGACGGCAGCGAGGAAGTTGTTCTCACGGCTGTTGAGCACATTCTCCGTCATGGCCACGCCTGGCGTGACGAGTTCCGTGATGCCCCGCTTCACCAGGGTCTTGGTCATCTTGGGGTCTTCCAACTGGTCACAGATGGCCACCCGGCGTCCAGCCCGCACCAGTTTGGGCAGGTAGGTGTCCAGCGCATGGTGGGGAAAGCCGGCCATCTCGGTGGGCGGCATGTGCTCCTTGCCATTGTTGCGCCGCGTGAGTGTGATGCCCAGGATGGCCGATGCCTCCACGGCATCCTGGGCATACGTCTCGTAGAAGTCGCCACAGCGGAAGAGCAGAAGCGCGTCGGGGTGCTTCGCCTTCAGGTCATAGAACTGCTTCATCATGGGTGTCAACCCGTCCTTTGCCATATCGTCTCTCTCTCCTTTGGTTTCGTTGTCATCGCAGGCGGATGCCTGTCTGCACAAAGTTACGGCAAATTATGCAAATACTTTCTGCCTGCTCCTCCATTTCTC
>CAVKOT010000219.1:0-4565 GCA_963658045.1 Opitutia bacterium UBA4654 | reverse complement strand
CATTATGTCGTGCCTCCCTCTTCCCGCCCTGCCCGCCCGGGATGAGTGGCAACCCTGGCGCATCGGCGTGGAATGAAGGCTTTGGCCTCATGCAGTGCCCGCTCCTGGCGGAAACGCTCCCGCATGGGGCTGGGCACGAAAGGCACGTGCAAATATACATCTTATATGCGAGGGCGCAAGCGAAAAAGTTAAAAAAGTGAAAGAAAAACTTCTTGCGCGCCCCCAGCAGGCACTCCCGGCATGCTGGCTGGGCGGCCTGGTCGTGGGCGCGAGGGGCTGTCAAGGGGGCTTTCGTGTCCTTCTGCCCATGACGGTACGCCTTTCCTGCTTGTCGGGGGATTGTCGCTCCCTTCCTCCAGGCAGCCTGCTTACTTCCTTTTTCTATATAAGCATGTGGGGTGTTGAGGACTCTTATGTGCTATATTTCGAAGTGCGGAATGATTATTCCCAAGTTTGAAATTACTATTCCGCACTTTGGAATGCTCGTTCCGTGGTTGGAAATATGGAAGCATTCGTGCTTCGCCTGGGATGTGACTTGCTTTTGCGTGGAAATGGACTTGCTCTTGGTGGGGGAGTGAGGAAAGTTTTTGTCCAGCGGTACAATAATGTGGGGGGCGCAATCGTTATTATGTGTAGGATGAGAAGACTGCTGTGGATAGGTGTGCTGCTGGCCAGCCTGCAGGCGCGGGCGCAGTTTGACGTGGCGTTCACCAACTCATGGGCGCTGCAGTCCTGGTACAATCCAGCGGCGGCAGGAGTCAATGGGCGGCTGGACGTGCATGGCGTCTATAGCCAGCAGATGGCTGGCTTCACCGGCGCGCCCGCCACGATGGCCCTCACGGCCGACCTCCCCCTGTGGTTCTTCGGACCAAACCACGGGGCCGGACTGGGCTTCATGAATGACAAGGCGGGGCTCTTCACCACCAAGAAGATATACCTGCAGTATGCCTATCACCAGAAGCTCGGCAAGGGGCGGCTCAGTGTGGGCGTGCGTCCAGTGATACTCACCGAGGGGTTTGACGGCTCGAAGGCCGACACGGAGGACAGCAGTGACCCCGCCTTCGCCACGAGTCAGGTCAACGGCACCGCCTTCGACCTCGACGCGGGCCTGCGCTACACCTACAAGCAGGTGTGGTATGCGGGGGTGAGCGCGGCCCATCTGATGGGCCCCACCATACGGCTGGGTGACGACAAGACCTATGAACTGAAGGTCAAGCCCACGCTCTATGCCACGGGCGGATACAAGTTCCGCTTCCGCCATCCCCAGTATGCCCTGGCCACCGACGCGCTGCTGAGGACTGACCTGAGCGAGTGGAGGGCCGACGTGAGCGCGAGACTGATGTATGACGGAGCCAAGCACAAGCTCTACGGCGGTGTGATGTACAGCCCCACCTACAGCGTGGGCGTGCTGCTGGGCATTGACTTCCACGGGGTCAACATCGGCTACAGTTATGAGATATACACGGGCGGCATAGGCGCGCTCAACGGTACGCACGAGGTGATGGTGGGCTACCAGACCGACCTCAACCTGTTCAAGAAGGGCAAGAACCTGCACAAGAGTGTGCGCCTGCTCTGAGGGCCGCCGCTCCGTGGACTATATATATAAGGTAACATACAGAGAGAAGACTATAAGGATATGAAGACAAAGAGTCTGCTTATAACACTTTCGCTCGCCCTGGCAAGCCTCACGCTGTCGGGGTGCATGGGGAGTGGGTCGAGCGCCAACGCCACTGGCGGCGAGCTCACGGGCGTGAGAGGGTCGGCCTACAGCGAGCCCACCCCCTACGGCATGGTGGCCGTACACAAGGGCTCACTGCGCGTGGGCATCGAGGACAACGACTCCCTGTGGGGCACCGAGTTCCCTGTGAGGGACATCAGTGTGGATGGCTTCTGGATGGACGAGTACGAGGTGAGCAACGCCAAGTACCGCCAGTTTGTCAACTGGGTGCGTGACAGCATCATCCGCGAGCGGCTGGCCGACCCTGCCTATGGCGGTGACGAGAGTTACAAGATAGAGGAGGACAAGGAGGGCAACCCCGTCACTCCCCACCTCAACTGGAGCAAGGCCATCCCCTGGAAGAAGGCCAACGAGGACGAGCAGCGCGCCATCGAGAGCGTGTATGTGACCCATCCCATCGACGGCACGCGCATGCTGGACGCCAGCCAGCTCAACTACCGCTATGAGATATATGACTACGCGGCCGCCGCGCAGCGCAAGTACCGCCTCAACCCAGAGGAGCGTGACCTCAACACCGACCACGCTGTGGATATGAGCGAGGTGATGATCAGCAAGGACACGGCCTGGATAGATGACGACGGCAAGATTGTCAGGCAGACCATCACACGCCCGCTCTCGGGTCCCTGGGACTTCCTGAACACCTACATCGTCAACATCTATCCCGACACCACGTGCTGGGTCAATGACTTCCAGAACGCCGACAACGAGCGTTACATGAAGCTCTACTTCAGCAACCCCGCCTATGACGACTATCCCGTGGTGGGCGTGTCGTGGGAGCAGGCCAACGCCTTCTGCGCCTGGCGCACCAACTTCCTCATGAAGGGGCTGGGCGGATATGCCAAGCAGATACAGCGGTTCCGCCTGCCCACCGAGATAGAGTGGGAGTTTGCGGCACGCGGCAAGGAGGGCAACCCATACCCCTGGAAGAGCCTGGAGGTGAAGAGCGAGAGCGGATGCTACTATGCCAACTTCAAGCCCGACCGTGGCAACTACACCAAGGACGGCTCGCTCATCACCTCGAAGTGCGGCATCTACAGCCCCAACAGCAACGGCCTCTATGACATGGCCGGCAACGTGGCCGAGTGGACGAGCACCGTATATACCGAGGCCGGAGTGGAGAGCATGAGTGACATGAACCCCGAACTGAAGTACAACGCGGCCAAGGAAGACCCCTACCGACTGAAGAAGAAGAGCGTGCGCGGAGGCTCGTGGAAGGATCCCGAGAGCATGATACGCTCGGCCTGGCGCACCTATGAGTACCAGAACCAGCCCCGCTGCTATATCGGGTTCCGCTGCGTGCGCACCATGGTCAACGACAAGAGCGGGAGCCAGAAGACGCGCGGCGGAGGCAAGAAGCCCGCAGCGTCGGCACGGCGCAAGTGAGCCGCTCACGCACAGGCATGCACGGCACAAGTGAGACTGACAACATAGCAAACCAAGGATAAAGTACATTAGAGAGATGAATATCATAGCCAAATTCCAAAAGTGGATGGACTCCCCAGCGGGTCAAGTGTTCATGAACTACGCATACAGCTGGGGTGCGGCTGTCGTCATACTGGGCACCCTCTTCAAGCTCACCCACCTGCCCGGAGCCAACGCGATGCTCTTCGTGGGCATGGGCACCGAGGTGTTCGTGTTCATCATATCGGGCTTCGAAAAGCCCTATGACAAGTTGCCTGCCGAGGACCAGGGCCCTGCCAGCCAGGGCACAGGCGCGTCGGCCGGCCAGACCATCGTCATCCAGGGCGGTGTGCAGGCTGGTGCCGAGGGTGAGGGACAGCCCTCTGGCCCCATTGTCATCGGTTCGCCCGTGGCCCAGCCCATGGTCACCCCGCAGCCCGCAGTGGCTGTCACACCAGGTGCGACCGTGGTGACGGGCACCCCCCAGGCGGCTCCTGTCGATCCCGATGCCCTCTCCAGTGCCACTGGCCTGAGTGCCGCCGCTGCCAACCTGGCCGCTGCCGGACAGGCCGCCGCTGCTGCCCAGGCCGCCCTGGACCAGTTGCAGAATGGCACCAATCCCTCGCTCGACCCTGCCCTGGCCCGCTCTACCGATCCCGCCGAGGTGGAGGAGGCCGTGCAGAACTATGCCCAGGAGCTGCGCGAGCTCACCGACGTGCTCGTGCGCGTCAAGGAGCAGGCCGCACGCATGAGCACCGACAGTGAGGAGATGGAGAACCTCAACCGCACACTCACGGGCATCGCCACCGTCTATGAGCTGCAGCTGCGCAACATCAGCAAGCAGGTGAGCACCATCGAGCAGATAGACGAGCAGACCCGCCGTATGGCACAGCAGATCGAGGAACTCAACAATGTGTATGCCCGCATGATAAAGGCCCTCACGGTCAACATGGCACCCGCGCCTGCGGCGCAGCCCGATGGCGGCGAGGCGTGAGCGTGACACATCATTCATCGTAGTACAGACTAATACAAGGCTCAAGGAATATGCCAATCAAGAAGAAAAGGGTCTCCCCCCGCCAGAAGATGATCAACCTGATGTACGTGGTGCTCATGGCCATGCTCGCCCTCAACGTGTCGAGCGACGTGCTCAACGGGTTCTCACTGGTGAGCGAGGGCCTGAGCCAATCGACCGAGAATGCCAGCCAGGTCAACCAGGGCATCTACAAGACCTTCGAGCAGCAGATGAAGGCCAATCCCGAGAAGGCGCGCCAGTGGTATGAGAAGGCCATGCAGGTGCGTGGCATGAGTGACTCGCTCTATAACCTGGCCCAGGAACTCAAGGTGGCCATCGTGAAGAAGAGCGACGGCAAGGAGGGTGACGTGGACAACATCAAGAACCGCGAGGACCTGGAGGCCAGCACCCAGG
>CAVKOT010000218.1:0-4615 GCA_963658045.1 Opitutia bacterium UBA4654 | reverse complement strand
CTCCGAGGCGATGTTGCTGCCCACCTTGCCCGAGAGGATGAGGCACATGATGCTGCTTGAGAACTCCAGTACCATAATCTCGCGGGTCGTGTAGCCTGTGGTGAACGCAGGCATCCAGGGGCTCTGGATGTTCAGTTTAATCTGTATGCAGATGACGGCTCCGATGAAGAAGGAGATGAGCAGCACTATCCCGATGGAATCGACACCCAGTTGGGACATCTCCTTGATGTACTGCTTCAGAAACATTCTCCACCTCTCGGGCAGGCTGAACACCTTGCCCATGAGCATCAGGTAACGGCCAAATCCGGCCAGGCCTTTTGTTATCAACATGTGTTGTATGCTGGTTCGTTGTTCGTAGTGGCGGCAAAATTACGCATTTAATCCTAAAAGCGAGGGCAGGCGCATGCCGTTTTTGCCTTTTTTCGTACTTTTGTACATCAAACAGAGGAAATATGAACAATGACACGATGACAGCACCGGCTGATGTCGCAGGCCAGGCTGCCCAGCACGCAGCGGAACGCCTGGAGCTGCGCAGCGAGGGGCTTGTGAAAATATATGGCAAACGCACCGTGGTCAATGACGTGAGTTTCAACGTGCACCAGGGCGAGATAGTGGGACTGCTGGGGCCTAATGGCGCGGGCAAGACCACCTCCTTCTATATGACCACCGGGCTGGTGATTCCCAATGCGGGACACATCTACCTGGGCAACGAGGAGATTACCAAACTGCCCGTCTATAAGCGTGCGCGCCTGGGCATAGGCTACCTGGCCCAGGAGGCCAGCGTGTTCCGCAAGATGACGGTCGAGGACAACATCGCCAGCGTGCTGGAGATGACGGGCAAGCCCCGGGCTTACCAGAAGGAGAAGCTGGAGAGCCTCATCGAGGAGTTTCGCCTGCAGAAGGTGCGCAAGAACCTGGGCGACCGACTCTCGGGAGGCGAGCGCCGCCGCACCGAGATAGCACGCTGCCTGGCCATCGACCCCAAGTTCATCATGCTTGACGAGCCCTTCGCCGGTGTCGATCCCACGGCTGTCGAGGACATCCAGCTCATCGTGTGGAAGCTCAAGCAGCGCAACATAGGCGTGCTCATCACTGACCACAACGTGCAGGAGACCCTCTGCATCACCGACCGTGCCTACCTGCTCTTTGAGGGACAGATACTCTTCGAGGGCACGCCACAGGAACTGGCCGTCAATCCCGTGGTGCTTGACAAGTATCTGACCCGCAGTTTTGTGCTGCGCATGAAGGATTTCCAGAAGATGGAGGAGGAGCGTGCCCACGAGGACTGACCGCCCCGCCTCCCATGCCCATCCCCGCCCAACCAGCACTGCAGATGATAGACCTCCCCACCCACTTTGCGCTCTCCATCACCTCCTCGGCCATCATCGGCACGGCCGCGCTGGTGCTTGCCTTCCTGCGCATTCCGCACGGAGGGCCGTGGAGCCAGTTCTCCCATGCGCGCTGGGTGCTCTTTGCCACCTTCGGCCTGCTCTCCTTCTCGGGCTATTTCAAGGTTTCTGACGAGGCCCCCCAACTCCTCTCCCTCGCCACCCTGTGCGTGGCCTCCTTCCAGGCCCTGCTCTTCACCTATACCTCCTCGGTGCTGATTGCGCCTGCCCACTTCTCGCCGCGCAGGTTTGCCCTCATCCTGGTCCTCATCACCCTGTGCTGCCTGGCGCTGGCACTGGCCATGCTCCTCTCCCCGTCGCTGTACCGTGTCCTGTGGCCCATGGCACTGCTGGCCTATGCGGCCCAACTGGTGGCGCACACCCGCATGTTCGGCCGCCTCGCCCGGCGCGCGCAGGCCAACCTGGAGGAGTTTTATGACGAGGATGTCAACGTGCGCCTGCACCCCGTGCGCCAGATGTTCTACAGCGCGCTGGGCATAGGCGTTATGGCCCTGGCCGTCTGCCTGCTGCCCATGAACAACCTGTGCTACAACATCTTCGTCGCATGCTACACGCTCTACTATCTCATGGTGGCCATCACGATGGTCAACTATGTCGCCAACGGGTATTTCTTTGTGCAGGCAGCCGAATATGAGGCGGATGCGCAGCCCCGCTCTGGGCAACAGGAGTGTGACACCAGCACCTTCGAGCCTGCGCTGAGGACGGCCCTTGACCGCTGGGTGGAGCAGCGGCTCTATCTGGAGACGGAGTTGGGCACCGACCTCATCGCGAGCCAGCTGGGAGTCACGCGCCAGCAACTGGCAGCCTACATGCGCAGCGAGTACGGCATGACGTTCCGTTCCTGGAGGCTGCGCCTGCGCCTGCAGTATGCCCAGGAACTCATTGCCTCTGATAGGGATGTGAAGTTGTCACAACTCTATGAGCGGGTTGGGTTCAATGACCGCAGCAACTTCCACAAGGAGTTCTGCAAGTATGCGGGCATGACTCCCCAGGCTTATCGGGACAGGTACGGGTGCAAGTAGCCCCCTCCCCGCCTCTCCGGTTTTTGGGGCGGATGCCCATATCTCCTCCCACCTCTGCGGGGTGGGACTTTTCACGAAACATAATAGCCCATCTGATGTGGGATGATGTGCCCGCCAACGCAGGGGCATGCGATGACGGGTGCAGGGGCATGCGATGACGGATGCAGGGGCATGCGTTGCCCATCGCATCGGCATGCCCATCTTGACCCTCGCCCATGGGGTAGCCAGGACGGGGGAATGTCCCTTTCCCTCAACCCCTCTCCCCTGGGGGAGGCAGGGGGGAGGGACCACTGTCACCAGCCCCTTGTGGTTTTTCCGGCATTTTGTTGTTTTAGCGATAAAACCATGAAACACCACACGAAACACCACGCCCCTTCACGTTTGGGAACGTAGTTTTGCAACCGTAACAACCCAAAATCACACCTATATGATGAAAGTCAATACCCTCAGTCGTCTCTCCCTCTCCCTTATGGTGGCGGCAGGCATGACGCTCCCCTCTGCTGTGGCGTGGGCCGGTGCGGAGCACCCCGTTTACAAGATTACGTTTGCTGGACGTGGCGAGAGCACCACCGTGGACGAAGTCCTGGTTGAGAACCTCACCAACGGCCACAGCGTGTCACTTCTGGGGCAGGACACCCTCCTGCTCAAGGCCCAGGGCGACCTCACCGCCATCAGCGGCACCCTCCCGCGCCAGGACGGCGACCTGCAGGTGGCGGGCGGCACCCTCACCGTGAGCCTGGAGCGGCCTGCCGAGGTGCGCCTGGCTGTATATACGATGGATGGCCGCCTCGTCTGGCAGACGCGCCTGCAGGCCAGCGCGCGCACCGCCTCGGTGCCCCTGCCCCCGCTGGGCAAGGGCGTGTATGTGGTGCGTGCCACAGCCCCGGGGCTGGAGCGCAGCGTGAAGTGGGCGGCTGGCGGGGCCCTGGCCCTGGCGGCAGGCCATGACTGGCAGGCCAGCCAGCCCAGTGAGGCGGCCAGCGGGGCCAGCCTCGCCCAGCCCCTCTTTGCCCAGGAGCAGGAAGTCCTGCCCAGGGGCGTGGAGATGGAGTATGCCGTGGGCGACGTGCTCCGCTTCACTGGCACGTCGGGCCAGATGCGCACCATCACCATGAACAGCCCCCGCAGCAGCCATCCCATCCACTTCGACTTCTTCCGTTGTGAGGACTCCGACGGCTACCACTACACCATCGTGCGTGTGGGTGACCAACTCTGGATGGCCGAGGACCTGCATGCCCAGGGGCACCTGGAGGGCGTGGAGCGTGTCGGCAGGCTGGACGACTGGACTGTGGCAGGCACGGGCAGCCCCGCCCGCATGTATGTGCGGGGGGATGGTGACGTGTACTACACCCGTGCCGCCGCGCTGAAGGCCATGCCCGAGGGATGGGCCCTGCCCACCCAGGGCGAGGTGGACTACCTGGTGCAGAGGCTGGGCGGCTATGCCCAGGCAGGCAAGGCCATGAAGAGCCGTGGCACCGAGTGGCCGTCGCGCGAGACCAGCGTGGATGCCCACTCGCTGGGACTCACGCCGCATGGCGACCTTTATGCCCAGGCCATCAACGTCCCCTCCCAGGCGCGCTACCTGCTGCGCAGCACCCGGGGGCTGAAGCCCACGAGCCTTGTGCTGCAGGACGGCCAGGACGGGGTGAGTGTCATGGCTCATGCCGACAACAGCGTGGGCTTCCATGTGCGTGGCATGAGGAGCGCGCCATCGGCCTACACGTCCATGATGCAGCGGTTCGGACTCCTGCCCCGGGAGACTCCTGCCCGTGTGAGGGGCGAGGGCAATGGCCCCCTGGGTGACACCTACACCATGAGGGCGGGCATGCAGAGCGTGGCCTTCGACTTCGGCGGCGGGCAGTACAAGAGTGCCGACATGGAGAGGCGGTCGGGCATCCTGTCGTGCCGTGACGCGAATGGGCGTGACCCCAAGAACTTTGACTTCCACCACAATGCCTTTGCCGACCAGGCCGACCGCAACACCCTGCGCAAGATGACGGCCATGACCTCGCCGGGCGGGCGGCAGTACATCGTCGAGGGCAAGTGGAGCCGTCCCATGCGCCTGTGGACACAACTCATCAACGGCAAGTACAAGCGCACCGACACGCCCGATGTGTTTGGCGAGGGCCGCGTCACCCTGGAGTTCTATGGCGACTCGGCACAGGGCTATGGACAGGTGAGGAA
>CAVKOT010000217.1:0-4675 GCA_963658045.1 Opitutia bacterium UBA4654 | reverse complement strand
GTGGAACAGAGCCTCGGCAGCCGTGGAGTCAATCTCCATGCAGTGGCCTAAGAGTTCGATAGCCGAAGCGTTGTCTCCGTCACGCAGACATTTCAAGGCATCCATATAGAAATAGTCAAAGCGGGGAGACCGTTGCGCATGAAGCAGTCCACCAGGAATGGCCAGGAGGCACAGCAGCGCCACGATGGCCTGGCAGAGGCGACGGGCTGGTGAGTTGGGCATCTTGTACATAGGCAATATCACTTCACGCCACTATGTCCGAAACCACCCTCACCCCGCTCTGTCTCATCCAGCACGTCCACTGGCTGCCACTCGGCCTGCTCATGGCGGGCTATCACCATCTGGGCCACACGCTCCCCGTCATTGATGAGGAAAGGCTCCTCGGAAAGGTTGACCAGTATCACGCATATCTCTCCCCGATAGTCGGCATCTATCGTGCCGGGGGAGTTGAGCACGGTGATGCCGTGCTTGAGGGCGAGTCCGCTGCGTGGACGAACCTGTGCCTCATAGCCTTGCGGGAGTGCGATATAGAGTCCCGTGGGAACCAGTTTTCTCTCCATAGGGCGCAATTCGAGCGGGCTGGTGAGGTTTGCCCTCAGGTCAAGACCTGCCGACTGGGCAGTGGCATACTGGGGAAGCGCATGGTGACTGCGGTTGATTATCTGTATCTTCATATCTCTCTCCTCCTTATATTATATAATGTGACGGAACACATGGCCTACACGTTAGGCAGACTCGTGCCGTTGATTTTCCTATACAAGTCCAGGGCATAGACATCCGTCATGCCGCTGATGTAGTCGAGCACAGCCATGACACGGCCATACAACGTAGGAGCCAGGATGTCATACTGCGAACTGACCCTGCTGACAAGCCGCTGGGAATAGGCACAGGCTGAGTTTGTCACAGCCTTTATCATCAAATCTGTCAGTGTGGTAATCACCTGAAATCCTGCTATCTCCACATCCACGACCTCGCTGCAGTGGTATATCTTGGCCATGGCAGCGGCCTCGCATGCCTCATAAGCCTTGCGCGGCCCCTCGGAGATTGCCTTGATGAGCGTCCCGCGGAACGTTCCGGCCAGGATTTCTTCCTCGTGCTCCACGAAGGCCTTCACGCACTCTGACTCCAGGCAGTTGATGACACAGGAGCGCAGATACACGACCTGCTCGTTGATGTCACCCAACGTGAGCATCCTGTCACGTATCTCCCGACGCTTCTCCTCATCGAAGAAGCCCAGGAACAGGCTTTGCGTCTCCTCGGTTGTGAGTATCTTCAGCTTGTGGGCATCCTCAATGTCCATAATCTCATAGCAGATGTCATCGGCTGCCTCCACAAGATAGACCAGCGGATAGCGCGCATAACAGAGGCTGCCCTGTGGGCAGTCCCGACGCAGGATGCCCAGTTCATGCGCAATGCGCTGATAGGTGTCCACCTCGGAACGGAAGAAGCCGAACTTGTTCTTCGAGCCTGCCATATCGCTGGTGAAGGGGTATTTCACGATGCTGGCCAGTGTGCTGTACGTCATCACGAAACCACCCTCGCGCCGTCCCTTGAAGTGGTGGGTGAGCAGGCGGAAGGCATTGGCATTTCCCTCGAAGTGGGTCAAGTCCTGCCACTCCTCGGGTGTGAGACGGTCATGGGTCTCACTGCACTCGTAATCCTGCAGGAACCGTCCGTCCCCCTCACTGAAATAAGTGCCTATGGCACACTCGCCACTGTGGCCAAAGGGAGGGTTGCCCATGTCATGGGCCAGGCAGGCGGCACTCACGATGGTGCCCAGTTCGGCCAGGTGGGTAGAGGCCAGGTGTGGATGACGCTCCAGCAGCAGACGGCTCACGTCATTGCCCAGGCTGCGTCCCACACTGCTCACCTCCAGGCTGTGGGTGAGCCTGTTGTGCACGAAGATGCTCCCTGGAAGGGGGAACACCTGGGTCTTGTTCTGCAGTCGGCGGAAGGGAGCAGAGAATATCAGGCGGTCATAGTCGCGCTGAAACTCTGTGCGGTCATCCTTACGGTGCGGCCTGTTCTCCTGCCCCAGTCGCTTGTTGGAGAGCAATTGTCCCCATTCCATCGTGTCTGCCATCGTGTTTCCTCCTGCGGCCTTTTACTCTGGTTTATAGAATATGCGGTTGGCCCCGCTGGTTATCTTCACCAGTTCGGGATGCTCTGCGGCGAAGGTGTCGATGTGGCGCATGCGCTTCTCCTGCAGTATCTCGTCCACCGCGATGAGGATGCCAGTCTCCTCCACATCACCGAATCCATCGTTGATGGCTGTGCCGAAGAGTTTCATCGTGGGGCTCAGACCCATATAGGCATTCACCAGGGGTGGTATGTTATAGCCCAGTTTGCGCACCTCACGGTTCAGGATACGATAGTCCGCACGGAACTCGTCCTCAGTAAACAACTCGCGGAAGAGTGCTGGGTCATGCTCCAGTTTCAGCGGTTTTATCGGGGAAATCAGCCCGTCAGGGTCGGGGAAATGCTTATTGAGGAAATACAGGATCATGTCCCTGGCCATGCGGTCGTAACTGGGATACATGGTAAACTTGCCAAAGAGGTAGCGCACTGTGGGCTCTATGACCACGAGGGCTCCCAAACCGTCCCACAGGTTGTCAAGCGCGAAGATGCCCTTGCGTCCCCGCAACGTGCTCTGATACTCCAGGGTCACAAAGGAGCGACCCAGTTCAATCGTCCAGGGAGCATACTCCTGCATGAAACGGTCGCTGAAACGGAACATGTGGCTGGTGGCCAGGATGGGCTGTCCGTCAGCCCCCACCCTCCAGTCCTTGCCCAGCAGATAGCGGTATCCGCCCAGTATCTCCTGGGCCTCGGGGTCCCACACGATGAGTTGGCTATAGGGGTTCTCCATCGTGTCAAACTCATCAATATCGACACTCTTGCCCGTTCCACCGCCCGCTGCACGGAAGGCAATCTCGCGCAGGCGGCCTATCTCACGCATCACGTTGGGCGAGTCGTGCGACGTGATGATGTATATGTCGTTGCCGCTCTTGTTGGTGCGGCGCAGTTTCTTGTCCGGTGTCAGCTCGGCCAGGAGTGCCTCGCGCGGGACTCTATCTATAATCTCTTCCATAGTCATCAACTTGTTTCTCACAGGCTATACACCTGGTCCTGCACCCACTGTGCCCACTGGTCGGGCGTGCGTGTGCGGTCAAACGTCTGCCAGGGAATTGGCTTGCCGATGCGCACGGCATAGGTCTGCCCCTGGCTCCTGTACATCTCGTCGGGCAGCAGGGGCTTGGCCAGGTTGGGCAGGTGCCACCGCTTGCAGAAGCGGGCAACGCGGTAAAAGCGCGGGCTGTTCTGCCCGAGGAAATGCACAGGCACCACGTCACGGTGGTACTGCACACTCTTCTTGATGAAGAACTTGTGCCACCTGGGGTCTCTTATCTGTCCATCGTCCTGCTGGCGGCTGCACAGGCCAGCGGGGAACATGATTACATTGTCGGTTCCACCGAATGCCTTGTTCACCATCAGCGGGAAGTCGCGGCCCTGCTGCCGCCCCGACTGCTTGACTGGCACGCACAGGGGGGCCAGCCCCTTGAGGTTCATGAGCAAGTCGCCCACGAGATACTTGACATGCCCGTCATAGTGGCGGCCTATCACATATCCCAGGGTCACCCCGTCTATCGCTCCCAGCGGATGGTTGCTGACCACGATGCAGGGAGAGTCCTGCGGGGGCAGGTTCTGCTCGCCCTCCACATTCACCGTCACGCCCAGGTACTCGATGACTCCCTTGCAGAAGTCAACTCCCACCCGGCCCTGACGCAGATACTCGTTGATGAAGTCCTGGTGTATGAGCCTCGCCACCATCCTGGTCAGGAAGTGCGGGACGAGCCAGGACTTCGTCCCGGCCTTCTGCCGCACAATCTTGTCGATGTCTATCTGGACTATTGCGTTGTTATTCTCTTCCGCCATTATACGTTATCCTCACTCCCTTGGTGTCAAGTGTGTGTCCTGTGTGCCCCCCATAAGGCGTGCTATTTGATTGCCACAGGGCGATTGTTGATGAAGTAATTGCCACGCGGCAGGCCCGACAGCCAGTTGGTGCCCTTGTTGAGACGCAAGGTCATCTTCAGCACCCCGCCACGAGTGTATATGGGAAGTAATTGCACATGGTCGCTGTGTATCATCACAGCCCTCCCGTGCACCTCAATGCGCACAGGGTAGGTCGAGGTGTTCATCCTGCGCCCCCCACGCAAGTCCTTGCTGGAAGTCCGCTGCTGCAGGGTATCTATACGTGCGGGTTTTTTCCTCTCCACCGTCATGACACAGGCAGAGCGTGCTGGCAGGAGTGCCAACACCCAGGAAAATATCCCGAAAGTCAAAGTCTTCCAGTTGCCCATTACTCCATTTTACATATAATGTGCAAAATTACATATTTTGTACGTAAGGGGCAAACTTACCTCACATGTATTTGCCCCTTCTGCCCAAAGTGTCCATGGTACCGCAGGCGCTCCTCTCCCCGAGGCCTCACAGCGAGAGTTTGGCAAGTTCGTCCTCGCCCAGCCCTGTTGCCAGCATGACCATCGCCTTGTCGGCCCCTGCCGCCAACAGGCGTCTTGCAGTATTCGCCTTTTCTGTCTCGATGCCCTCAGCCAGGCCATCCTGGCGGGCACCGTCAAGCACCGACAGGGTATCGCGGTACTTCCTCAGC
>CAVKOT010000216.1:0-4715 GCA_963658045.1 Opitutia bacterium UBA4654 | reverse complement strand
ATCTTATGGATTTTTTGCGCGACCCGGAGAAATACATGGAGGAGAGAGTATAAAACCACAATATTCATGTAAGAGATTGATTAAATATTAACGTTTTATTAAGAAAATTAAGAAGCAATGAAAGAGTTAATAATTTTCATTATGGTTTTTATAATTATAAGCTGTAATGGTCGTACAGATACTAAAACTGTTGCAAATACAAATGCGGTAGAATTCCTTGACACTATATCAGATGAGGGATTATCTGATTGGGAATTGTTTATAAAGCATTTTCCAAGAAAGAAATCCACCGTGGTAAGAGATTATGCAGGAAATGTAATAAAAGAGCATTCACTTGGAGTTTTAGATACAAGAGTAACATCAGTGCAACAATGTGCTGATGCTGCAATACGTTTGAGGGCAGAGTTTTTCTTTTCCAGAAAAGAATATAACAAAATAAAGTTCAAACTTACTAGTGGCTTAGAAGTTCCATTTTCTAAATGGGCGTTAGGTTACAGAGTAAAAGTCAATGGTAACAGAGCAACTCTTATTAAGGCACAAAGCACAAATGATTACAGCAGGAATAATTTTGAAGAATACTTAAAAGTTGTAATGAATTATGCAGGTTCTGCTTCATTGTCAAGGGATTTACCACACAGTAATGTTCCACCTAAGATTGGAGATTTACTTGTGCTTGGTGGTTATCCAGGGCATGTAGTAATAATAATTGATAAGAAGACAAAAAATGGTATAGATTATTATCTTTTTGCTAATAGTTGGATTCCTGCACAAGATATAGAAATAGTTACAGGAGCAAGCACTGGAGGCAAAACTATAGATAATTATATTCCCATTATAGGGAAAACAGTTATAGAGATTAATGGATATAAATTTCAAACACCAATGGACATAAGAACATGGCAAGACCTAAATTAGTAACTATTCCTACCGCTGAATAGTTACAGAGGTTTGCTACTATCCTGCTTAATAGGAGCGTCCTGCCCTTTCAACACAGTCAATGTGCTTGTTTTGACCGCAAATGCACACCCCCCCTTCATAGGGAATGTGTGTATGAAGAAAAAAGAGACGGACTCCAGTGTCAACTGGAATCCGTCTCTATGAATGTCCGCACAGCCTGGACGTGGATTACTCCTTGCCCAGGAGCAACTCCATCATCTTGCAGGCCGAATAGGGAACTGAGGTGCCGGGGCCGAAGATGGCTGCCACACCCTTCTGGTACAGATAATCATAGTCCTGAGCGGGAATCACACCGCCCGCAATGACCATGATGTCCTCGCGGCCAAGTTTCTTCAACTCCTCGATGAGTTGGGGAATCAGCGTCTTGTGGCCTGCTGCCAATGAACTTGCGCCCACGATGTTCACATCGTTCTCCACAGCCTCACGCGCGGCCTCGGCCGGTGTCTGGAACAGCGGACCCATGTCCACGTCGAAACCACAGTCGGCATAGCCCGTGGCCACCACCTTCGCGCCACGGTCGTGACCGTCCTGGCCCATCTTGGCCACCATGATACGGGGGCGTCGGCCCTCCTTCTTGGCGAACTCCTCGGTCAGGGCACATGCCCGCTCGAAGTCCTTGTCGTTCTTGCTCTCGCTTCTGTACACTCCTGATATTGTTCTGATGACGGCCTTGTATCTGCCCACAATCTCCTCGCAGGCATCACTTATCTCTCCCAGCGTGGCACGGTGTCCGGCGGCGATGACGGCCAGGTTGAGCAGGTTGTCCTTGCTCTTCTTGCCCTCGTTGAACTCGCGCACACACTCCGTGATGGCTGCCAAATCCTTCTTCACCTGTTCGTTGTCACGGCTGGCGCGCAGTTTCTTTAGCAGTTCCTCCTGCTCCAGTCGCACGGCCGTGTTGTCGATTTCCAGGATGTCGATGGGGTCCTCGTGGTCCAGACGATACTTGTTCACGCCCACGATGGTCTGCACGCCCGAGTCGATGCGTGCCTGTGTGCGGGCTGCAGCCTCCTCGATACGCATCTTGGGCAGACCCGTCTCGATGGCCTTGGCCATGCCGCCCAGTTTCTCAATCTCCTGGATGTGCTCCCAAGCCTTGTTGTATAACTCCTGCGTCAACTTCTCCACATAGTATGATCCAGCCCAGGGGTCGATGTGCTTGCACACCTGTGTCTCGTTCTGAATGTAAATCTGCGTGTTACGCGCGATGCGCGCGCTGAAGTCGGTGGGCAGGGCTATGGCCTCGTCCAGGGCATTGGTGTGCAGGCTCTGGGTGTGTCCCAGCACAGCCGCCATGGCCTCGATACAGGTACGTCCCACGTTGTTGAAGGGGTCCTGCTCGGTGAGTGACCAGCCCGACGTCTGCGAGTGTGTGCGCAGGGCCATTGACTTGGGGTTCTTCGCGCCAAAGCTCTTCACAATCTTCGCCCACAGCAGTCGGCCCGCACGCATCTTGGCAATCTCCATGAAGTGGTTCACTCCGATAGCCCAGAAGAAGGACAGGCGGGGGGCGAAGGCATCCACGTTGATGCCTGCGTTGACACCCGTGCGCAGGTAGTCGATACCATCGGCCAGGGTGTAGGCCAACTCAATGTCGGCCGTGGCACCTGCCTCCTGCATGTGGTAGCCCGAGATGGAGATGCTGTTGAACTTGGGCATCTTCTGGCTCGTGAACTCAAAGATGTCGGCGATAATCTTCATCGAGAAGGCTGGTGGGTAGATGTAGGTGTTACGCACCATGAACTCCTTCAGGATGTCATTCTGTATCGTGCCTGCCATCTCCTCCAGTTTCGCGCCCTGCTCCAAGCCTGCGTTGATGTAGAAGGCCAGCACCGGCAACACGGCTCCATTCATGGTCATGGACACGGACATCTTGTTCAAGGGGATGCCCGCAAACAGCACCTTCATGTTCTCAAGCGAGCAGATGCTCACTCCTGCCTTACCCACATCGCCCACCACGCGTGGATTGTCAGGGTCATAACCACGGTGCGTGGGCAGGTCGAAGGCCACGGACAGGCCCTTCTGTCCACTGGCCAGGTTGCGGCGGTAGAATGCGTTACTCTCCTCGGCCGTTGAGAATCCGGCATACTGGCGGATGGTCCACGGGCGGAACGGGTACATCATGCTGTAAGGGCCGCGCAGGTAGGGCGGGATACCTGCCACGAAGTTCAAGTGCTCCATGCCCTCCAGGTCCTCCTTGGTATATACGGGTTGTATGTCAATCTGCTCGGGAGTCTTCCAGTTGGCAGTGATACCATTCTCCCTCTGCCATTCCTGGCCGTTCTTTGCCTCGATGCCGGCAAAGATGTCTATATCCTTAAATGATTTGCGTGCCATTGTCAAATTCCCAGTTTAGCGTTATACTCCTTCAAAGTCTTCAGTTGGTCCACGCGCACATGGATGAAGTTCTCGATACCGGCGGCCTTGAGGTCGTCAGAGCAGGCAGGTGCGCCTGCCACCACAAACATGGCGCGTCCGTCCAGGTACTTGTAGGCGGGGATGGCATACTCGGCATACTCGTCATCGCTGGAGCACAGCACCACGATGTCCGCACCGGCCTCCAGTGCCTTGTCAACACCCTCCTCCACGGTGGAGAAGCCCAGGTTGTCAATAACCTTGTAGCCTGCGGCGGCCAGGAAGTTGCATGAGAACTGGGCGCGTGCCTGGCGCATGGCCAGGTTGCCGATGGTGAGCATGAAGGCGACAGGCACCTTCGGGGCCTTCTCGGTAGAGAGGCGCAGGGCCTCGAAGTCGCTGGCCAGGCGTGTGTCACCTATAGCGGGGATGTCACCGGTGCAGCCGCACTTTCCGCAGCCGCTGTCGAGCGGGGTCTTGCCCTCGCTCTTCTCGGTGAAGTTGGGGAACTGGTTGGTGCCCAGCAAGAACTCCTTGCGCTTGCCGGCATTGGCATGGCGGGCCACCGAGGTCTCGTTGATGGCCGTCTGCACCTTGCCCTCCAGGGCATCCTTGAGAAATCCGCCATCCTCCTCAACGCTCAGGAACAGTTTCCAGGCCTGCTCTGCCAGGGCTGTGGTGAGTTCCTCGACGAAGTAGGAACCGCCTGCCACATCCACGACGCGGTTGAAGTGGCACTCCTCCTTGAGCAGCAACTGCTGGTTGCGTGCTATGCGCTCGGCAAAGTCCGTGGGGGTCTCATAGGGGGTGTCAAAGGGTGTCACCACCATGCTCTCCACACCGCCCAGGGCCGCGCTCATGGCCTCGGTCTGCGAGCGAAGCATGTTCACGTAACTGTCAAACAGGGTCTGGTTGAAGGTGGTGGTGTAGGCGCACACGTGCATCTTCGCGCTCTCCTGGTCGTCGGTGTATTGCCTTACCACATGAGCCCACAGCATGCGTGCCGCGCGCAACTTGGCAATCTCCATGAAATAGACACCGTTGATGCCCAGGTTGAACTTGATGTTCTGTGCGGCCAGTTCGGCTGGCACGCCAGCCTCGGTGAGTGCGGCCAGGTACTCGTTGCCCCATGCCAGGGCGTAGCCCAGGTCCTGGTAGCTGTAGGCTCCCGCATTGGTCAGTTTGTAGGCGTTCACTGCCACGGCACGGAAGAGTGGCCATCCAGCCAGCGTCTCCACCATATCCTTGGCCACGGCCACCAGTGCCGACTTGTCCTTGCCCTTGGTCAGGATCTTCTCGATGGGGTCAAAGCTGATGCTGCCCTCCACCTTCTGCGGGTCGGCACCCTTCTTCTGGAAATACTCCACCAGGATCTTGGCCAGTTCGAGGCTCTTCTTCTGGCA
>CAVKOT010000215.1:0-4765 GCA_963658045.1 Opitutia bacterium UBA4654 | reverse complement strand
ATCCCGGACAGGGAGAGCACTGCACCCTCTGCATGCGCTGCCCGTTGTACCTGGGCACCACAGGGTCTTCCCACTCCACCTTCACGCCACGGCTCACCTGGCGCAGGGGGGTCGTGCTCATGAGGTCGGCCAGCAACTGGTCCTTGGTGAGTGTGCCGGTGCGCAGCCGCATCAGGTTGTCCTCATTGGCCAGACCCATCAGCGAGGGCATGGCCGAGAACACTTGCAGGTCCTGCAGGTTATCGACAGGCTCACCCTTCTCGTTGACACACTTCACATAGATGGTGTTGGGGTAGATGCCCTCATAGAAGTTGCCCACAGGCAGGCCACCTCCCGCTGTCATCAGGGACAGGCTCAGGTCGCTTCTGCTCAGTCCTATGCTGCGTGCGGCAGCCTGGTCATAGTCCACGTCGAGCACAGGCACCTTGGGCTCCCAGTCGGTCGTTATCAGCCGCACCTTTCCACTGCGTTCCATGATGGCGCGTGCGCTGTCGGCCAGCGCATGCAGCACGGCAGGGTCTGAACCCTGGAACTGCAGCTCGATGGGGTACTTCTTGAACATCAGGTTGTACTTCTTTACCTTGACGTATGCCTCGGGGTAATGGCTTGTCAGATAGTCCTGGATTTCCTCGATGTTGTCATCCAGGTCCTTGGCCGACTTGAAATCAATGATGAGCTCACCGTAGGAGAGTGATGGCGTGGCCACCGTGCGCACGAGGTTGTAGCGGCCAGGCGTTCCACCGATGGAGGCTGTCACATGGGTCACCTCGGGGCGTGAGTGCAGATAGGCCTCGATGCTCTGCAGGTCCTTCTGCACGCGGGTGCTGTTGCAGCCCTCTGGCAGTTTGTACTCCATATAGCACTGGTCATAGGCCATGTCGGGGAAGAAGCCCTGGTGAACATACGGATAGCCCAGTACCGACAGGCACAGCAGCACCAGCATGACCGCTGTGGTGCTCCAGCGATGGCGTATGCAGAAACGCAGCAGCCGGCCCAGGGCACGGTAAGTGCGTCCGCTATAGAGGTCGCTCTCGTTCTCCTGCTTCCCGTTGGTGGCTGGAGCCTTGAGCAGGCGGTTGGCCATCAGGGGCACATGTGTGAGTGCCAGCACCCAACTGAGCAGCAGTGAGACTGCCAGCACCACGAAGAGGTCATGCACATAGATGCCAGCCGTGTCGGGCGACATGAAGATGGGCAGGAAGGAGAGGATGGCGATGCCCGTGGCACCCAGCAGTGGCATGGCCGTCCTGCGCCCTACCTCGGTCATGGCCTCGCGGGCAGGCTTGCCCAGTTTCAGGTCCACCAGGATGCCATCGACTATCACGATGGCGTTATCCACCAGCATGCCCATCGCCAGCACAAAGGCTGCCAGGGACACGCGCTGCATGGTGCCGCCCATGTTGCCCAATATGAGGAATGAGCCGAACACGATGACCACCAGGCTGATGCCTATGATGAGGCCGCTGCGGAAGCCCATGGTGAACATCAGCACGATGACCACGATGAGCACCGACTCTATGAGGTTGATGACGAATTGCCCCAGTGACTCGGTCACACGCTCGGGCTGGTAGAACACCTTGTGGCAGTCCAGTCCTGTGGGGAAGCGGTCGGCCTTGATCTCGGCAATGCGCTTCTCCACAGCCTTGCCCACCTTCACGATGTCGGAAGTGCTGGATGAGGCCACCAGGATGCCCAGTGCGTGCTGTCCGTCATAGGTGATGGCGTTGCGCACGGGTTCCTCTGTGCTCTTCTCCACCTCGGCTATGTCGGCCAGCCGGAGTTGGTCATCCTCGTGTCCCTGTATGATCATGCGGCGTATGTCCTCGACCTGGCGGAACTTGTCGGCCACGGTCACACGCACGCGCTGGTCGCCATTGTCATAGTATCCGGCGTATGAGGTCTTGTTCTGTCCGTTCAGTGTGGCGAGCACCTCGGCGGGCAGTACGCCCAGGCTCGACATCTTGTCCTGCAGGAGGCGTATGTGGATGCAGTCCTTCTGCTCGCCATAGATGTCCACACGGTCCACGTTCTCCACGTTGCCGAGCTCGCGCTTCAGCAGTTCGGCATAGTCCTTGAGTTCCCTGTCCGACAGGCCGTCGGCCGTGAGCACATAGAACATGCCATACACGGCCGAGAAGTCCTCCTTGGTCACCGAGGTGCTCGCACCAGCTGGCAGTTCGCTTTGTGCATCATACACCTTGCGGCGAAGGCGGTCCCAGCACTGCTCCACATCGGCATTGCTCACGGTACTGCGCAACTCCACCTGTATGATGGACAGGTCGTTATATGAGTAACTCTCAATGTTGTCCAGGTCACCCATGGTGCGTATGCGCTTCTCGAGCACGTCCGTGACCTCCATCTCCACCTGGTGAGCCGAGGCTCCAGGGTAGGTGGTGACCACCATGGCCAGTTTGACCTTGACCTGGGGGTCCTCGAGCTTGCTCATGTCATAGCATGCGTAAGCTCCTCCCAGCATGAACACGGCTACGAGGAAATAGACCAGCAGCCGGTTGTTGAATGCCCATTTGCCCAAGTCCATCACAGCAGCCCTCCCACATTGGTTTTAGATACGGGTGTCATCATGCGCACCTTCTGTCCGTCCTTCAGGTGATGCACACCCGTCGAGACCACCAGGTCGCCCGGCTTCAGGCTGCCCTCCACCTCGGCTGTGCCGTCGGTGTGCAGCATCTGCACGCTCACGGGCATCCGGCTCACCTTGCCTGTCGATGGGGCATAGGCAAACACGTAACTCTTGCCGTCCTTCTCCAGCAAGGCGGTTGCGGGCACGCATGAGGCGGTGCTGGTCGAGTCGGCCATGGTGATGCTCACCCATGAGGACATGCCCGGTGCCACACGCCCGCTCTCCTTGGGCAGGGCCAGACGCATGGTGTAGAGTTGGTTGGCATTGGCCTGGGGCAGGATGCCTATCAGCGTGAGAGGCACGCGCACGCCAGGCAGCACGTCGAAGGTGCAGGAGTAACTGGCAAAGTTCTGGCGGTCAAGGTAGGATGCCGCAGGCAGGTTTACCTCCACCTCCAGCGCGTTGTCCGACAGTATCTTGATGATGGGCAGGCCGGCAGACACATTCTCTCCGCCCGTGAAGTAACGCTTCTGCACGCGTCCCGAGAAGGGAGCCGTGAGCCGCGTGTAGGCCAACTGGTTCCGGTGGTTCTGCAACTTGGCCTCTATCTGCTTGAGCCCATAGCGGGCCTTGTCATAGTTGCTGGCTGTGGTTCCGCCATCCTGGTAGAGCCCCATCACACGCTCGGCGTCAGCCTTTATCTGTGCATATTCTGCCTCCGTGGCACTCAGCTGCACCTTGTAATCGACGGGGTCAATCTCGGCAAGCAGCTGTCCTGCCTTCACAAAGTCGCCCTCGTCCACATACACGCGCTTCAGCGTGCCTGCCACCTTGAAGGAGACGTTGGCCTCGGTGGCGGCCACCACATGCCCCGGATACTGCATCTCGATGGCCCCCTGGGGCACTTCCACGGTGTCGATGCGCACTACGGCCTCCTCGTCAGGAGCCTGCTTGGTGGAGGAACCGCAGGATGCCAATATCGGCAGGACTGCCGGGAGAATGCTGAGATAAAACTTGATGTTCATAGCCTGTTCCGTTATATAATCTGTTTTTTGGCGGCAAAGGTATGACTATTAGGCATTCTCACAAAGTCCGAAACACGCTTAATATTGTTCGATATGTAGTTTTTAATGTGTTTTAAGTATATTTCCCTGCACTTTTCGTACTCTCGTAGTGTAGTTTTTGCCTACCTTTGCCATATGGACAAGGTCTGTTTACCCTTTGAGCGTTTCGCGCTGGATTTGTTGCAGGATGCCATCAGCACCAACCGCAACGTGCTTCTTTACCCCGACATGTGCGGCATGTTCTACTGCCAGCGGGGCGAGGCGGTGGTGAGCATGAATGGCTGCACGCTGCACATCAGGCCGGGTGACGTGTACATCTACCTGCCCTCGTCCTATGTGTATATCGTGAGCACCACTCCCGACCTGGACGGCGTGACCTACAAGACCAGTGTGGAGTATGCCATGGAGATGCTGGAGAACATCCCCTTCACGTCCAGTGTCCTGACCTTGAGGGAGAACCCCCGCGTGAGCCTTACCTCCACGCAACGCAGCCTGCTTGAGGACTTGCTGGAGGCCATTGACCGCAGGACCAGGCTGTTCGGAACGCTGAAGGCCAATGAAGAGAGCAAGGCCATCCTGCAGCGGTCACTCTCCAAACTGGGGGAGGTCATCCTGCATGAGATATTCTTCTATTTCTTTGCCAACCAGCCAGAGCCCCAGCCAGTCATGGACATGAAGGACATCATTCTGCAGAACTTCCTCGCTTCGCTGACACAAAGGTACAAGCGTGAGCGCGAGGTGGCCTTCTATGCAGGCGAGCAGAGGCTCAGCCCGCGCTACTTCGCCTCCATCATCAGGGAGAAGACCGGCAAGCCGCCCAAGGAGTGGATAGTGCAGATTGTCATCAACAGCATCAAGCAGACCTTGCTCTATTCGGGCAAGAGCATCAAGGAAATCTCTGTGGAGTACTGCTTCCCCACGCAGAGCTTCTTTGGCAAGTACTTCAAGCAGTATGTGGGCGTGTCGCCCAAGGAGTTCAGGGAGGAGGCCAAGAACCGCCACATGGGCATGATGACGGACAGGGAACAGGGTGTGTAGCACGGGCCAGAGGCTTGTAATGGAGGGGGTGACTTAATACAGATTTACTTTACACCGTTTTAACAATTAAGAACAGTGTAAA
>CAVKOT010000214.1:0-4796 GCA_963658045.1 Opitutia bacterium UBA4654 | reverse complement strand
CAACAAGACCGACTGCCCGCACGAGGTGGTCATCGACATGAAGTATTGCTACAATATCTCACAGTTCGCCTACCAGGGCCGCCAGGACGGAGGCAATGGCCGCGTGAGGGAGTTTGACGTGTACTTCTCCAACAGCACCCGCGCATGGGGCTCCCCGGCAGCCTCGGGCACCCTGCAGAACACGTCGGTCATGCAGTATGTGAATGTGGCGGCCGGCACCTCGGGCAGGTACATGCGCTTCGTGATACGCAGCACACACGACAACAACCAGTATGCCTCTGTGGCCGAGCTGGGTGTGGTGGCCACGAGCAAGAACACCTCCTACAAGACCCCGGTGAGCGTCATCTCCTCGTCCACAGCCTTCTATTACCTGCGCCATGTGGACTCTGGACTTTTCCTTCAGTACTATCCCAACTCCACCAACGGCTGCTACGCCCTGGCCCCGGTAAGCGAGGACAACCTGAGCGACCGCACCTTCCAGTTCCTGTTTGCCCCCGTCAGCGGCTTCACATCGTTCTATACGGTCAAGGGCAGGCAGCCGGCCAAGTACTGGGGCCTGCACTCCAACGGCTTTGACATGTGTGCCATGGACAATGTGGAGGGCAAGGGCGAGTGGTTCCAGGTAGAGCAGCAGGAGGACGGCAGCGTGTATCTCCGTTGCGTGGGACGCTATCCCCGCTACTTCAACTTCGACTCGACCCAGGAGCACGGCATCGTGTATATGGACAAGTCCAAGCCTGCCACATTTGAGTTGGTCAGGAGTTCCAAGATAAGGGACTACGTGACGGCTGTAGAGCAGGTGAGTGGAGAGGGGAGCAATCCCCGCTCCATCTACACCCTCTCAGGCATGCGGGTGGCCCACATGCAGCATGGGATGAACCTCGTGAGCGAGGGCAACGCCACACGCAAGATGCTGGCAAGGTAGGGCAGAGGCTGATGGCTGGTGCCTGGCAAGAGCCTGGCGTGACACAAAGAGGGCGTGCCGTAAGTCATGTCCTATGCGCCAGGAAAGGGCAATCCGCACTTAGCCTGGGATAACGCCCTAAGTTCACAAACCCCAAAGGTCGCCCTGTAAGGGTAAAAGCATTGGATGCAAGATGCTTTTGCCCTTACAGGGCGACTTCGTTATGGCAGCATGTTCCCCAGGACGATGCCCCAGGGGCCAGTGCTTTTAGGCTTCCAGTCCGTCCTTGACTGCCGTCAGCATGACTTGTGGCACGCCCCCCTGCCATATCCCCATGGCTGGCCATCCCCATCAACGCTGTTAAGTTGAGAGTCGGGACGAGACGCTCTCATTGCCCAGGATAGCCCGCTGAAATCTCTGTTCGCAAGTTGCGAACACATATTCGGAACCACCGAACACATGTTCGCAATCATCGAACATGTGTTCGCAACTTCCGAACAGAAACTTTACCACGCCAGACGGCAGCAGATGCCAGGCCACCAGGCCCAAGCCAGCGGCCCTTTCCGTCAAAGCCGGCTCACCCCGGCGGGCGGGAGATGACGGCAGGGCGGGAAACAGACATCCGTCGGGATTGCGACTTTTAATTTTGCCGCAGCCGTTTTTGTGGCGCATAAACTTTCCAGAATGCCATAAAAGCATTACTTTTGCATCGCCTTACGACAGGGTGTATTGTGCTGTGCCGGATGGTATGGTGCGGGAGACCCATGCGACAGGCACGGACATAACAGCATATCCTATACAATTATATATTTATATAGAGAGCAAATGGAACAACTGAAGCATGAATGCGGAGTGGCCATGATACGCCTGCTCAAGCCGCTGGAATACTACCAGCAGAAGTACGGGACATGGATGTACGGGCTCAACAAACTTTATCTTCTGATGGAGAAGCAGCACAACCGTGGCCAGGAAGGCGCGGGACTGGCCAGCGTGAAGATGGAGGCTGACCCCGGACAGGAATACATGTTCCGTGAACGGGCCCTGGGAAGCGGTGCTATCACGGAAATCTTCCAGAACGTGCAAAAGCGCTTTGCCGAATATTCATCACAGCAACTGTCGGACGTGTCCTTTGTCAAGGAGAACCTTCCCTTTGCCGGTGACATATACATGGGCCACCTCCGGTATTCCACGACCGGCAAGAGTGGCCTTTCTTATGTGCATCCCTTCATGCGCAGGAACAACTGGAAGGCCAAGAACCTGTGCCTGTGCGGCAACTTCAACCTCACCAATGTGGATGAGGTGTTTGACAAGATAGTGGCCAAGGGGCAGCATCCGCGCATCTACAGTGACACCTATATCATGCTGGAACTGATAGGGCACCGCCTGGACCGCGAGAGTGAGCGTGTCTATAACATCGCCCTGGACAGGAAACTGCAGGGAATGGACATCACCCATTTCATCGAGAAGAACATCGATGTGCGCAATGTCCTGCAGACCAGCACGCCGCTCTTTGACGGCGGTTATGTGGTGTGCGGGTTTACGGGAAGCGGTGAGATGTTCAGCATGCGTGACCCATGGGGCATCCGTCCCGCCTTCTGGTACCGTGACGAGGAGGTGGTCGTGGTGGCCAGCGAGCGTCCTGTGATACAGACAGCCTTTGACCTGGAGACAGACCAGATACAGGAACTGGCTCCCGGACAGGCACTCACCGTGCGCCGCAACGGGGACGTGAGTCTCACCCAGATTATCCAGCCCAAGCAGAAGAGGGCGTGCTCCTTTGAGCGCATCTACTTCAGCCGTGGCAGTGACCGCGACATCTACAAGGAGAGGAAGGCGCTGGGCGAGCAGTTGACAGAGCGCATCGGTGAGGCTGTCAACGGCGATATCGCCCACACGGTGTTCAGCTTCATCCCCAACACGGCCGAGGTGGCCTTCTACGGCATGCTGGATGGCTTCAAGAAGAAACTCAACCGCCAGAAGGTGCAGGAGCTGTATGAACTGACCCAGGACCACCAGCCCACCATCGAGGAAATCAAGAAGGTGCTGCGCCCCTACATACGCAGTGAGAAGGTTGCCATCAAGGACATCAAGCTGCGCACCTTCATCACCGAGGGCAACAGCCGCAATGACCTGGCGGCCCATGTCTATGACATCACCTACGGGAGCGTGGAGCCCTATGTGGACAACCTGGTGGTCATCGACGACAGCATCGTGCGCGGAACCACGCTCAAGGAGAGCATCATACGCATCCTGGACCGCCTGCATCCCCGCAAGATAGTGCTGGTGAGCAGCAGTCCCCAGGTGCGCTATCCCGACTATTACGGTATAGACATGGCGCGCATGGAGGAGTTCATCGCCTTCAGGGCAGCCATCGAGTTGCTCAAGGACAGGGGGCAGGAGCAAATCATCGCGGATGTCTATGCCCAGAGCAAGGCCCAGTGTGGCCTGCCTGCCGCCGAGATGCAGAACCACGTGAAGGAGATATACGCCCCGTTCACCGATGAGGAGATATCCGCAAAGATTGTGGAGATGCTGCGTCCCGCAGGGGTGACCACGCCGATAGAACTTGTCTATCAGACGATAGAGGGCCTGCACCGCGCCTGCCCCGACCACAGGGGCGACTGGTACTTCAGTGGCGACTATCCCACACCAGGTGGCGTGAAGCTGGTCAACAAGGCTTTCATGAACTATTACGAGAATATCTATTCAAAGAAATAAATGAACAGAAAGGTTACACTGAGACTGGAAGACGGAACGGAGTTCCATGGCACTTCGTTTGGCTACGAGAAGCCCGTGGCAGGAGAAGTGGTGTTCAACACAGCAATGATGGGCTATCCTGAGAGCCTGACCGACCCCTCATACGCCGGACAGCTGATGACACTCACCTTCCCGCTTGTGGGCAATTATGGCGTGCCACCCTTCACCTATCGTGAGGACGGACTTCCCAAATTCATGGAGAGTGACAAGATCCACGCGCGTGCCATCATCGTGAGCGACTACAGCTGGGAGTTCAGCCACTGGAACGGTGTGGAGACGCTCGCGCAGTGGCTCCAGCGTGAGCAGGTGCCTGGCATCACGGGCATCGACACGCGCCAGCTGACCAAGGTGCTGAGGGAGCATGGAGTGATGATGGGCAAGATACTCTTTGACGACATGCCCGACCAGGTGCCCGAGGCCGACTATGCCGGTGTCAACTTTGTCGATCAGGTTTCCTGCCGCGAGATAATCCGATACAACGAGGGTGCCGCCAAGAAGGTGGTGCTGGTGGACTGCGGCGTGAAGGCCAATATCCTGCGTTGCCTGATAGCACGTGGGGTGGAGGTCATCCGTGTGCCCTGGAACTATGACTTCAATGACCTGGAGTTTGACGGCCTGTTCCTGGCCAACGGCCCCGGTGACCCCGACACCTGCGAGGCTGCCGTGCTGAACATCCGCAAGTTCCTGGCCAATCCCGTCGTGCGTCCCTGTATGGGTATCTGCATGGGCAACCAGTTGCTGAGCAAGGCCGCAGGTGCCACCATCTACAAACTCAAGTATGGGCACCGCAGTCACAACCAGCCCGTGCGCAAGGTGGGCACCAACCAGTGCTTCATCACCAGCCAGAACCATGGCTATGCCGTGGACTCCTCCACGCTGCCCGCTGACTGGGAGCCCCTGTTTGTGAACATGAACGACGGCAGCAACGAGGGTGTGCGCCACAAGCAGAACCCCTGGTTCTCTGCCCAATTCCATCCCGAGGCCTGCTCTGGCCCGGTGGATACGGAATTCATGTTTGATGACTTCGTGAAACTTCTCTAATACTGGATAATATGGTAGATAGCAATATAAAGAAAGTGCTGCTGCTCGGTTCGGGCGCGCTCAAGATTGGCGAGGCTGGAGAGTTTGACTACTC
>CAVKOT010000213.1:0-4814 GCA_963658045.1 Opitutia bacterium UBA4654 | reverse complement strand
GGGCCACACCGACCGACGCGTCAGAGGCTGTCCCGCTGATGCCGGTAGCCACCTTCACCGCTGCCTCATTGGACCACAATGACTCTCCACGGTCATACACGGCCGACACATGATAGGCATACTCTGCCCCATCCACCACATCCTCATCGGTGTAGGAGTTGGTGGCACTGGTGGCGATGAGCTCGCCATCGCGGTAGATGTTGTAGTTCTGCAGCACCACGGGCTTGGACCCCTGCACGAAATGGAAGTCATCAAAGAACAGGCCGTCATTGTTGATGGCCGTGGCATGGATGGCAAAGCGGGTGGCATCGGCAGGCAGTGTCACGGTGTAGTCCTGCCATGCGAGTGACTTGATGATGGTCTGCTCGCCCACGGGCTTGAAGTCCTTGGGGTCGGTGGAACCTGTGGAATAGCAGATGGTGAACGCATCGCTTCCAGCCAGATAGGCATACCTGTTGTAGCACACGGCCGAGAAGGAGATGGTCTGGCCGCCCACCACCTCGGGCGAGATGGCCCAGTCATCGGGCGTGTCGCGATAACTGTAGGGCTTGGAGATGGCCAGCACCTTGGTGCCAGACTTGGCCGTGTAGTTCTTCACATTATCGGCCACCATGATGGCGTTGGGTGTGCTGGCATGGTTGCCGTCGATACCATTGGCGTTGGCACCATTGGCATTCACGAAGGTCCAGCCACGCTCCCCCTCGGCAGTGTATGAGGTCCAGGCCTCGAAGTCCTCGCTCACCTCCTCCTGGGTGGACTCTGTGGGCACATCGGGCTGTGTCCAGGCAAGCAGCACAGCGCCATGGTCCTGTGCAAGGGCCAGGTCGGCAGGAGCAGGATAGTCATTTCCCTCCACCACCACAGAGCCAGTCACGGTGTTGGCCTCACTGCTCTCGTTGGCGGCATACACCAGTTGGGCCTCAAACGTGAGCGTCTTGCCAGCATAGGCAGGAGTGGCGCGGAAGGCATAGGTCACGGGAAGGCTCTCCTCGCTGCTGATGTCATCACCAGCCACCGTTGCCAGCTCCTCACCATCGAGCAGCAGTCTCACGCTGTAGCCAGAGGCCACCTTTGAGCCCTTGTTGGTGAGCACAGGTCTCACGAGGATGGTGTCACCCACCCTCACACTCTCGGGGATGTCCATCTCCTCCAGCACGAGGTTGTTGTCCAGGATGTCCCTGATGGTGATGTTATCGACACACACCGATGTGTAGCCGCCAGGCAGCGCGTTCAGCACAATCTGGAAGTCACCCTCACGCACATCAGCAGGGATGTAGTAGGAGAAGCGGTTCCATCCCTTCTCGCCGCCATTGACAGCGATGTCATCACCCAGTGAGACATCCCCCCCGGCTGTGCGCAGCATGGGCTGGATGGCATTGTCGTAGGTGGAGGAAGGGTCCTGGAACACGTAGAAGTCCAGGCGGGGGTTCTTCAGCCCTGCCACATTGATGACAGGAGAGGCCACCCACACGCTCTTGGCCGTGGTGTTCTGGCACTTGAGCATGCCATTGTCACCATCCTGCGGACCGCAGGAGGGAGAATACACGGAAGACGTGGGCATCCACACGTTGGATGTTCCGGCCTCCACTGTCCAGGTCTTGGTGCTATAGGCATAGTTGGCAAACGACTCGGTGTATTCCCCCTCATAGGGATGGCCCACGAGTGCGCTTCCTGTCACGGCAGCCGCACCGGCACGGTTGTTATAGACAGCCGTCACGGTATAGCTTACTGCCTCCTGGCCCTCCTCGGGCATGTCGCACAGCTCGCTGAAGGTGGTGTCCTGGAGGCTGTCAGCCACAGTGACCTTGCCCGCGCTGGTGTTGCGCACGACCCTGTAGGTGACCTGCGAGGGAATGAAGATGGCCTCGGCACCGCTCGTGGAGGTGGTCACCGCATCCCACTGGAGCGTGAGTGTGTCCTGGGCCTGGTGAAGCGTGAGCCCGGTCACTGCCGCAGGAGTGCCAAACAGAGGGTTGACCGTAGCGGTGGCCTCGGCACTCGTGCCATACTCATTGGCAGCCGTAAGCGAATAGGTGGTGTAGGTGCCCAGCGGAGACTGGTCGGTGATGGCGATGGCCTCGCCTGGCTTCACGCCCTCCTGGGCCGCGATGGTCACGCCGTCACTTCTCGTGGCAGTAATGGTCACCAGCCCCTCAAGTGCGGCTCCCGCATGGGTGAGGGTGGGTGCCTGGGCCTGCAATGCCACCACGAAGGTGTCATTCTCCACCTTGGGAGTGGCTGTGAAGCCCGTGACTGCAGCCGGTGCCTTGGCTGACACGCCAGCCGACACGCCAAAGTTATCAAAGGCTATCGTGCCCGTGCCTGCCTCGCGCTCGACATGCAGGGCGAAATAGACGGTGCCTGCAGCCTTGGCCTCATAGGCACACTTGTAGGTGGCAAAGGAGTAGCCATAGGCAATCTCCTCGGTGCCGACCACCTCGCTGAGGTCATCCTCACTGCTGCCAGCCAGGACAGAGACCTTGTAGGGGGTGCCGCTGGCACCATTCTTGCACATGTAGGAGATGGTATATACACGACCCTCGCTCACCTCCATGGCGGGAGACACGAGATAGTCATTGGCCGCATAGGCGGCACTGCCCGTATAGGTGACACCACCGCCATAACTGTATCCGCCATAGGAGGAGAAGATAAAGGTGGGAGACTCCTCCTCGGCATTGACGACCTTCATGTCGCCCAGCGACGTGGCAAACTCATTGCTGTAAGGCGGGACTATGCCCTGCGCCTGCATGGCAACAGTCCCCAGGAGGGCTGCTGCCATTGACATATATAATCTGTTGCTCATTTTTTCTGTTGTTGTACTACGATTCACTCAAGCACCACCTTGACGGTCTTGCCTGACACTGACACCACATAGATTCCTGGAGCCAGGGTGACTGCAAAGTCATCGCTGCTGACAGTCTCCCTTGCGAAGCACTGGCCCAGCGTGTTGAACACACTCACGCGCTGTCCCTTGGCTCCACGGACATGAATGGAGGTCCCCTGGCTGTAGATGGCAATGCCCTCCAGCAGCACATCGTCTATCGCTGTGGCCACACCCACGGTGTTGCTGAGCGCAGACTCGCCCTTGTCATACACGGCGGTCACATTATAGGTGTGCTTGCCTGCAGGGGCCGCGTCATCCACATAGAAGCCTTCCTCCACCAGTTCGCCATTGATCTTCTTGCCGTCACGATATACGTTGAAGCCAAGCAGCGAGAGGGTCATGGGCTCGGTGCTCTCATAGGTCACCTCGTCAACGAGGAGCGCATAACTGTCAGATGAGACGCAGTTGATGGCGAAGTACTTGGCATCAGCGGGAAGGGTGAAGGTGTATTGAGTCCACTCGCCAGCAGGCACGGCCACCACGTCACCCAACTGGCTGAAGTGGGCAGTCTCGCGGTCTGTTGTCGAATAGCAGAAGGCAAACTTCTCCAGGCCATACATGGCGGTCACGCTCTTGGCCATGAAGGTCACCTGGGAACCACCACGCACCTCGGGGGAAATCAGCCAGTCATTGTTGGAGACTCCGTTGCCAGAGTCGAAGCATACGGCCATCTGGTTGCCCAGGTAGGGTGTCCACAGCCTGGAGGTCAGGTGGATTGCTGAGGGATTGAACACCTGGAAGGCCATGGCTGCTCCGGCATTGGGATAGTCATAGTCCTCGGTCGCGCTGCCAGAGTTGGAGATGGAGTATGTGGCACCCTTGTCCAGGTCCTCGAGTTTCCAGTCACCCATGTTGGTGATGGTGAATGCCTCATAGCCCTCAAATCCCTCGGTGACCACGGCATTGCCGGCACTCTCCTCGGGCTCGTCCCAAGTGAGTTCCACACCGCTGTCGCTGCTGCTGGATGCCAGGGTGTTGACACTGGGCAGATGATTGCCAGGCACCTCGGAGCGAATGTCCTCGGTGGTATTGTTGGCGCTATTCTCGTCCTGGGCATACACGACACGGGCCGAGTAAGTATATACCTTGCCCAGTTCAGTGACATCGGGGGCCAAGGTCACGCTGAACACGCGCTCCTTGGCAAATGCCAGAGGCTCGTCGGCAACAATGCTGTGGAACACCTGTCCATCACGCAGGAACTCTACCGAGTAGCCTGTGGCTGCCTCGGCTCCCTTGTTGGCCACGGTCACGCTTATCTCACGCTCGGAACCTGCAGACACCTTCTCGGGCACGAGGAACGAGGTCACGCCCAGGTCATAAGAGGGCACGTCCACGATGGAGATGTTGTCGATGTGCATGTCATGGCTCAGGAAATTGTGGGTCTTGAAGGCAAACTGGAAGTCCTCCTTGCCCACATAGTCCTTGAGGCTGATGGAGTAACTGTACCATCCATTGCCATTGATGAGCAGGATGGGCTTGTCAAGCATCTCGGTGTATTTGCCATTCTGGTATGCCTCCACGGTCATGGTCTCCTTGGGTGATGAGTAACTGTCCTCAGAGTTGGAGAAGTAATGGTAGAACCAGAAGGTGAGCACGGGATTCTTCATGCCAGCCACATTGATGCGCGGTGACACCAGGCGGGATGACACATCGATATAGTCCGTGTAGGCGATAAGCAGGCCGCCATCATTGTCCTGGGGCGTGGGGAAGGGGCCACGGTCAGTCTTGGCATGCTCGGTGCCCCAGTAGCGGTTGTAGAACTCGTTGTTGTAGGGACTGGGATTTATCACAGAGATAATCCAGTCAGAGGTGGTGAACTCGCCATTGGCAAATGACTCCTTGAAGCCATCCTTGTAAGCCTCGCCATAGGTGATAAAGTTAGAGCCTGCGGCATCGCTCACGCCTGCGGCATTCTCGGCCTGCACATAGT
>CAVKOT010000212.1:0-4841 GCA_963658045.1 Opitutia bacterium UBA4654 | reverse complement strand
CATTCTTCAGCGTGGTGGTGAGCGCATGCTGTCCCACGACTGAGTCAAAGGTGAGTGGTCTGTATTTCCTCGCAGACACAATGTATTCTTCCATAACTCGCTTGCTTGTGTCTGCAAATATAGAAAAAAAATGCCTTACAGGACTCTCCAACTCCACTTTTTTCCTACCTTTGCCCTTGATAATCCACACTGGGCAGAGGGGTGGCATGCTCCTCCCCACGCCTTGCCTGCATTATCCTCCCTTTAAATATAATAATGGTATGAGCAAAGTATATTCATTCTGGAACTGCATGTGCCGCTACAAGTACCTGCTTGTTGTGCTGTTTGCGTCACTTGTCATAGGCGTGCTCGATGACAACAGCGTGCTCAAGCGGAGCCACCGCAGGGAGCGCATCACCGAGCTCAGGCACGAGATAGCCGACTATGAGGCGCGTTTCGACGCGGCCAGCCGCATGCTCAAGAGCCTGGACACCGACCCTGGCAAACTGGAGCAGGTGGCTCGTGAGAAGTATTATATGAAGCGTGCCGACGAGGACATCTTCGTCATAAGGCCCACCGACGAGGAGGCCACCGATGACACAGACACGCTGGACAAAGACAGCATCGCACAATGAGAGAACTGAATCACTGGCAGAACTTCCTGTTCCGCACGGGGGCACTGCTCATGCTTGCCGGTGCCGCCGCCCACCTGTTTGCTCCCATGACCTCGCTCTGCCTGTATGCCGTGGGAGCGGGAGCCTATGCCTCCATGCGCCTGCGCACCGAGTATATGGGACGCAGCGTGACACTCACACGCCTGCGTCGCCAGCAGTTGCTCGCCTCGGCCTGCTTCGTGCTTGCCGCCGTGCTGATGAGCATGCAGGACATGCACTACGGCTTTGCCTCGCGCAACGAGTGGGTCGTGAGCCTCGCCGTGGGCTGCATGCTCGAGCTGTACACTTCATGGCGCATCCCACAGGAGTTGGCGAGGGACAAAAATCTTAATAAGTCCTAATTTATTTCCGTAACACAGGGATTCGCATTATCTTTGCGTAAGTATATATAAACGCTAAGATGATATGAGGAATCCTATGTTTCCGATATTGGTGTCGGCTGCCATGCTGGCCTCATGCGCTGACCAGTATGTGGTCAACGGCACGTCCAACGTGGAGGGGCTGGAAGGCAAGACACTCTTTCTGAAAGTCTTTGCGGGAGAAGACATGCGCTCCATCGACTCCTCGCGGGTCGTGCATGGCAAGTTCTGCTTCAAGGGAGTCATGGACTCGGTGATGATGGCCAATGTCTTTGTGGATGACACCAGCGTGATGCCCCTTGTGCTTGAGAACGGAGAGGTATCACTCACGATAGGGGAGAACTCGCAGAGTGCGACGGGAACGCCACTCAACGACAGCCTGAGCCACTTCATACAGCGCAAGACGCAGATTGACGCACAGATGGCCGAACTTCCGCACCTGGAGTCACAGATGATCATGGATGGGGTCAGCTATGACAAGATAAACGCCGAACTGGGTGAGAAGGCCCGCGAACTGACCGATGAGAACGATCGCCTTGTGTCACGCTTCATATCCAACAACTACAACAACGTGCTCGGACCTGGCGTGTTCATGATTATGACCAGCGCGCTGCAATATCCCATCCTGAATCCCAAGATAGACGCTATCCTGTCCCAGGCTCCTCCCTACTTCCTCAACCACCCTTACGTGCGCGAGTACATCAAGGCTGCCGAGAGCAATATGGAGAAGATGCACGAGTATTAACGGCATGCGCATGGCCGCCGCCACAAAATCCCCAAACCGCTTATGAAAATCCTGTACCGGACATACCAGTTGCTGGTGGCACTGCCTGTGCTGCTCATCGCCACCATCATCACCTGCCTGTCCACCATTGTGGGCTGCACGCTGGGCAACGCCTCATGGTGGGGCTACTGGCCTGCCCATGTGTGGAGCAGGCTGATGTGCCACGTCATGCTGCTGCCCGTGCATGTCGAGGGCAGGGAGAACCTGGTCAATGGGCAATCCTATGTGTTCGTGGCCAATCACCAGGGCCCCTATGACATCTTCCTCGTCTATGGATTCCTGGGACGGCACTTCAAGTGGATGATGAAGAAGCAGCTGCGCCACCTGCCGCTGGTGGGTAAGGCCTGCGAGAGTGCCGGCCACATCTTCGTGGACAAGAGCGGCCCCAAGAGCATACAGCACACTTATGAGAGCGCACGCCAGGTGCTGCGTGACGGCACCAGTGTCGTGGTGTTCCCCGAGGGCGCGCGCACCTTTACCGGACACATGGGCATCTTCCGCCGGGGAGCGTTTCTGCTGGCCGACGAACTGCAACTCCCCGTCGTGCCGGTGACCATCGACGGCACGTTTGACGTGCTTCCCCGCCAGAGGGGCTTCTATTTCCTCACCTGGCATCCCCTGCGCCTGGTCATCCACAAGCCCATCGCCCCGCATGGACAGGGAGCCGACGACATCAAGCAGGTGATGAGCGAGAGTTATGACACCATCATGCAGGCCCTGCCCAAGAAGTACCAGGGCTATGTGGAGAACCTGGACCAGTGATACACACACAGCATTACACCATCCCCAGCATCACCCCCTATATCCAGTGGGGCTACTTCTTCCATGCCTGGGGATTTCCTTTCAGATATGTCCAACTGACGCGCGTGCATGACTGCGCGGGATGCCATGCGGCATGGATAGCCACGCTGCCCGTCCCCGAGCAACCCAAGGCGCGTGAGGCGGCAAGGCTGCTGACCGACGCGCGCGCGCTCCTGGCCAGATGGAGCAGTGAGGGCGCGCACACGCACTTCCGCGTGGGACTCTTCGATGCCTTCGGCGATGGCGATGACATCCATCTTCCCGAGGTAGGCCGCTCAATTCCCTTCCTGCGCCAGCAGACGGCACAGCCGGGTGAGCCGTGCCTGTGTCTGTCCGACTTTGTAAGGCCGCGTAGCCAGGGAGTCACCGACAGGGTGGGCATCTTCGCCTCCACCACGGATGCCGCACTGGAGCAGTCATTCTCCTCGGATGACTACATGCACCTGCTGGCACAGACACTGGCCGACCGCCTGGCAGAGGCTACTGCCGAGGTGGGACACCTGCAGACCCGGCGCGAGTGGTGGGGCTATGCGCCCGAAGAAAACCTCACTGTGGATGACCTCTTCATGGAGCGTTACCAGGGCAAGCGTCCTGCCGTGGGTTATCCATCCATGCCCGACCAGAGCATCAACTTCCTGATAGACGAATTGATAGACATGAAATCACTGGGCATAAGGCTGACCGAGACGGGTGCCATGCTCCCACATGCCAGCACAAGCGGACTCATGCTCGCACATCCGGCCACCCGGCACTTCTCGGTGGGCCCTGTGGGGGATGACCAGGTGCGTGACTACGCCCGCCGCCGTGGTGTGTCGGTGGACTGGATCAGACGTTTCCTCTGAACACCCCCACTGCAATACTTTTCCCTCCCCCATACCTTGCCACAGCAGTACGGAACGTGGCGAAATCCCCCGAACCCAAGTGAATGATGCCAGGCAGTGCGGTGCGCCGCTCAACGCATGCCCCTGCGAGCAGCAACGCAGCGGCATGCATGGGGGGTCGCAGGGGCATGCGTGAGGCATCGCATCGTGGTGCGTTTTTGGGTGTGCCCTGCCAGGTAAATCGGGGCAGTATAAAGAAAAAGCGCGCGGAAAACAGAATCCTTGCATGTGCAGGCTGTTTTCCGCGCGCTTTCGTGTGACTGTATGACTCGGCCTTACCGCTTCTGCCTGTCCAGAGTGGGCAGCATGAGCAGGATGGAGAACAGGCAGGCCAGGAGCAGGGAGACGAAAGTCCAGTTCCACCCGGCATGACTCGATATGAGACCGATGACGGTGTTGGCCAGGATGGCCGTGCCAAAGAAGTAGCCGAAGAAGCCGGTGAGTCCGGCCGCTGTGCCAGCCGCATTCTTGGGTACAAGGTCAAGTGCCTGCACGCCCACCAGCATGACAGGGCCGTAGATGAAGAAACCGATGCCCGTGAGACTGAGTGTCACCAGGCTGATGTTGGGCGTGTCGAGCGACGAGGCATACCAGTAGATGCCGATGAAGAGTGCCACGAGAGACATGAAGAGCATGGTGGGCCAGGCACGGTTGCCCTTGAAGACGCGGTCACTGATGATGCCACAGATGAGGGTGCCAGGGATGGCGGCATACTCATAGGCGAAGTAGGCCCAGCCAGCCGACTTGATATCTACCCCCTGGTCGCTGAGCAGGGCGGGAGCCCAGTCGAGACACCCGTAGCGCACCATATAGATGAAGGCGTTGCTCAGGGCAATGGCCCACAGGCACTTGTTGGGCAGCACGTGGCGCAGCATGATGTCACGTATGCTCAGCACAGTCTCACTGCTGGCGTCATAATGCTGGGGATAGTCATTGCGCCACTTCTCCACGGCAGGCAGGCCCTGGCTCTGGGGCGTGTCACGCAGCAGGATATAGGCCAGCAGGGCAATGGGGATGACTGTGGCAGCGGGGAAGATGAATGTGCCGGCCAGGAAGTACAGCTCGGTCTGCGAGCCGTAGAGCCACGACCCAAACCACACGGCACCATAGGAGGCCATGGGGCCTATCAGCCCTCCGCCCACATTGTGGGCACAGTTCCACACGGCCATCATCGTGCCACGCTCATTCTGTGAGAACCAGTGGGTCATCACCCTCCCACAGGGAGGCCAGCCCATACCGCCAAACCATCCGACCAGGAAGTTGAGCGCGGCCATCATGCTCACAGCCACGGCCTTGCGCTCGGGGTGGTGCAGGAGATCCAGCCAGGTGACAGGCACGGCCATGCTGGCCATGGCCATGGCAC
>CAVKOT010000211.1:0-4877 GCA_963658045.1 Opitutia bacterium UBA4654 | reverse complement strand
CAACACACCCAAGACCAAGAACTCATGCCGTGAGATACCGATGAACAAGGAACTTCTGGCAATGGTGAAGCCCCTGAAAAAGGTGGTAAACACAGACTTCTATGTACTGTCCAATGAGGAAAAACCGACAGAGCCACGCACCTACCGCAACTACTATCATCGACTGATGAAGCGTCTTGACATTCCCCGGCTGAAATACCACGGACTACGCCACAGCTTTGCCACACGCTGTATTGAAAGTAACTGCGACTACAAGACCGTAAGCGTGTTGCTCGGTCATGCCAACATTACAACAACCCTCAACCTCTATGTCCACCCAAACATGGAACAAAAGAAAAAGTGCATCACCAAGATGCTCAAATGTCTTGGGAAATAAAGAAAAAGCATTAACTTTACCATCCGAACTCACCATATATCAATAATTACATAATGAGAAAACTATTCACCGCTATGATTGCAGCAGCATGCCTCACGGCCTGCACAAGCCGCGAGAACCCCTTCCTCACGGAATGGGACACGCCCTATGGCATCCCGCCCTTCCAGAAAATCCAGACGGATGACTACATCCCCGCCATACAGGCGGGCATCGAGCAACAGAAGAAGGAAATCGAGGACATCGTCAACAGCCAGGAGGCTCCCACCTTTGACAACACTATCCTGCCCCTGGAACTCTCGGGGGAAATCCTGCGCAAGGTGTCGGGGGTGCTCTACAACGTGAGCGAGACTGACCGCACACCCGCGCTGGACAGCGTGATGGAGCTGGCCATCCCCATGATGACGGAGCACAGCGACAACCTCTCCTTCAACAAGGGACTCTATGACCGCATCGCCACACTCTACAAGGGCGACCAGTCCCATCTCACACGCGAGCAGCAGATGGTGCTGAAGAAGCACTATGAGGAGTTTGAACGAAATGGCGTGGGACTCAGTGCCGACAAGCAGGTAAGGCTGAAGGAGATAAACTCGGAGATGGCCTCGAAGACACAGAAGATAGGCAACAACATCCTGGAGGAGAGCAATGCCTTCAAGCAGAAGTTCGGCATCAGCGTGTCGGACTACCCCAACGCCATGACCACCACCAGCGACCGCGGCAAGCGCAGGCAGATGTTCGAGGCATACACCAGCCGTGGCAACAATGGCAACAAGGCCGACAACAAGCAGCTCATCCTGGATGTCATGCGCCTGCGCATCGAGAAGGCCCGGCTGATGGGCTACAGTTGCCCCGCCGCCTACATCCTGGAGAACAAGATGGCGCACGACCCTGCCACAGTGGATGCCTTCCTGCAGGGCATCATGACGGATGCCGTGAGGAAAGCACGCGAGGAGGTGAAGGACATGCAGGCCGTGATGGACGAGGACGTGAGGGCTGGACTGCTGCCTGCCGGAAGCAAGATTGAGCCCTGGGACTGGTGGTACTATGCTGAGAAGGTGCGCAAGGCAAAGTATGACCTGGACGAGGAGCTGACCAAGCCTTACTTTAAGCTGGACAATGTGGTGAAGGGGGTGTTCCTGGCTGCCAAGAGGCTCTATGGAGTGAACATGGAGGAGCTGGAGGGTGTGCCATCCTACAATCCGCAGGAGGTGAAGACCTTCAAGGTGACAGACGAGCAGGGCAAACTGCTGGGCATTTTCACCACCGACTGGCTGCCGCGAGAGAGCAAGCGCGGAGGGGCGTGGATGAACAACGTGCGCGAGCAGTATGTGGATGCCCGGGGGGAGATGGTGCGCCCCATCATCGTCAACGTGGGCAACCTGCAGGAGTATCTGACCATCGACGAGGTGCAGACGGTGTTCCACGAGTTCGGGCATGCCCTGCACGGACTGCTGAGCCAGTGCACCTATCCCAGCGTGAGTGGCACGAATGTGACACGCGACTTCGTGGAGATGTTCTCGCAGTTCAATGAGAACTGGGCCTTCCAGCCCGAACTGCTGGCCGAGTATGCCAAGAACGCGAAGGGAGAGGTAATCCCTGCCGAACTGGTGGAGAAGATTAACAACTCGCTGAAGTTCAACCAGGGCTTTATGACCACCGAACTCTGTGCGGCCTCCATCCTGGACATGAAGTGGCATGAGCTGGAAAGCATCGAGGGCATTGACATAGAGCAGTTTGAGCGGAAGGTGTGCCAGCAGATAGGCCTCATCCCCGAGATAGTCCCCCGCTACCGCACCACCTACTTCAACCACATCTTCTCCAGCGGCTACAGCGCGGGCTACTATGGCTACCTGTGGGCCGAGGTGCTCGACAAGGATGCGTTCTCCCTCTTTGAGCAGACGGGCAACGTGTGGAACAAGCCGCTGGCCACGAAGTTCAAGCAGACATTCCTGGAACGGGGAGGTTCCGAGGAGCCCATGACACTCTTCGAGCAGTTTGCCGGCCGCAAGCCCGATGACACAGCATTCAAGAAAGGGCGCGGGCTGATTGAGTAATCCCCGCCCCCCTTTTCCCCACTACAACAGCAAATGTCCACAGGGATGGAGCCTCAGTTCCCGCCCTGTGGACATTTTTATTGCCCTATAAGATACTTGACGATGTATCCTAAGATAAATGGGAAAGTATCTTAGGATACCTGGCAAAGTATCCTAAGATACTTCTTTACCTCTGCCTTGACAGGAAGATAGGCATGCAAAAACTCTCTGCATGTTTACATATACACAAACAAATTGTATTAACTTTGCATCGATAAGATATAAAGCCAATGAGCGAGGCACCACTTTTCGATATTAAGGTACTGGAGGAAGCACAAGAGTTTCTCGAAAGCATCACACCAGAAGCCCGAAAAAAGATATACTATAACATGGGGAAAAGCATGTACTATATAGACAAGGAAATCTTCAAGAAATTGGAGAACACCGACATTTGGGAGTTTCGCACGCTTTACAACAAGATGGCCTACCGTCTGTTTGCCTTTTGGGACAATGAGGAAAAGAAATTGGTGGTTGCCACACATGGCTTGATTAAGAAAACTCAAAAGACCCCACGCAAGGAGATAAGGAAGGCAGAAGACATTAGAGAACAATATCTCAAAGAAAAGGACAAACAACAAATACGCTGATATGAGAAGTTATACTTTTACAGAATCACTAGACCGAGCCCTGGGTAAAACAGGAGAGCCACTGCGTGATGAGTACGAAAACGAAATGAAATCTTTTCTTATGGGCGACACTATCAGGAAGGCACGCCAAGCCAAAGCACTCACGCAGGAGCAATTGGGTGAGCTCATGGGCGTGAAGCGGTCACAGGTATGCCGTATAGAAAAAGGGCAGAACCTGTCCTTCTCCACCATTGCGCGGGCGTTCCGGGCAATGGGCATCAGTGCATGCTTCGACATGGGCAAGTATGGCAAGGTGTCCCTGTGGTGAGCAAGGCAAAAGCGTCATGGAGCCTGTATTGTGCCCCATGACGCTTTTATAATAAATCTTCCTGTCCGCGATGACGACTTCTGTCGGAGCATCGCACCCACCTTGCCCGAAAGGCTATAAACCTTCAAGCCTTCTACCTGATGAGGACGCAGCGACCTAAGGCTTTCTAACAGTTCCTGCCCATACTCCCTTCTCCACTATCACAAGCACCTTCATGCCGTCATTGAGTTATTCATCCCTGCACCGCTTTTTTACTCTGAATAAATCATGTGGGCTTTAGCAAAGGTAAACTCTGCGTCCTCGTTGAATCCCGCGCCTTGGGCGTTAAACACACCCATAAGCATTCCCGCAAATGGATTATATCCCAGATGGCGGATGTCATGGGCCTGGGCAGCGATGATTACCCACGAGGGATAATCCACATCGGCCGCACGGTCATCATCCGTGTAGATGGAAAAGTTCTCACCATCCAGACGGTAACGCTTGGCGGGATTGCCCTGCCCGTCCCAACGGTCAAGGTCGTTGACGAGTTGCATGGACTCCACTTTCAACTCAAACAGGCGGAACGTGCCCTTGAACGTCCTCTCAAACTTTACCTCATTCTTGGCTATGCGCTCCACATCCCCTATCCTGTATGCCGAGTTCCTGTACAGTTCTATCTTCAACTTCTCGGGAGACTCCTCCATTCCCGCATGTGCCCGAAACTCTGTGTTGAACATGGTGCAACCAGGGTCGTCAGGAAAGACGCTTATGGAATCATCGCTCGACAGGAGTTCTCCCTGGGTGTTGTAGCAATAGTTGCGAAGGTAACTCCACCCTGTGGTCAAGCCTTCCATCCCGTCATCGTAGTCCTCTGTCTCAAACAAATAACCCGTCTCCTTTACAGGTATCTTCCCGGATTTCAGAACCTGGTCATCGGGGATGCCATCCACGCCCAGGTCAAAAAGTTCCTTCCCCTTGACAGGCAGCATATAGGTGTAGAAGTAGCGGCCATTGTAACCGTCCTCGATAATCAGCGCCAGACTGTCTGGAGTGAACCGCCATGCAGTAATACTCTCAAGGCACACCTGCTTATCAGCATAAGGGTTCAGCGTAACAGAATCCTTGTTTGTCGTGAAAATCCTTGTGCGCTCGCCATTGCTTAGGTCACAGATGTAAAGAGACTGCATCCCGGCATCCGGTATCTCACCCTCCGCACTCATCGGCTTGTCCTCATGAATCCACATGGCATAGTGCTCCTTGAGGGAATAGCCTATGAGTGTATCACCCGTCTGTGCCAACTCATCCTTCAAACTTTGCAGGGTGTCCATCTCATTCTTGCAGCCTGCTGCAAGCATACCCATAACCAAGCAAAACGTTGCAGCCCGTAACGCTTGCAACATGTTTTTATTACGAAAGTGTCTCATTATAATATATATACATAAAGGCGTGTAACCATTCCATTACTTGCCTAATCATCGGTTACCGCCAAGTGACCTGCACGCATGACAAGCAAGGAACAGTCCACGCCCTATGAG
>CAVKOT010000210.1:0-4888 GCA_963658045.1 Opitutia bacterium UBA4654 | reverse complement strand
GAGATGGTCGCGGTGCCTGTGTCGCCCGTGTCGGTGTGCTCGCGGTTGATGATGCAGAAGCGGCACTCCTTGCCCAGGGTGAGCATCTCGGCCTCGTCGGAGGCATTGGGTGGGATGATGCTTCCGCCAGAGATGTTGAGCCGGATGTAGGCGGGATGGTCGTCGGGGAAGTTGGCCAGCATCTCCCTGGCCTCCTCCCAGTCGGCATATCCGCTGGTGGGAAGGGTGACCAGCGGACGGATGGACTGGATGGAGATGGCGTGCAGGTCGGCCTCGGCACCATGCCTGGGGATGCTCACGATGCTCACGCTGTGGTCATAGTCCTCGTCGAAACTGGTCTGCAGGGGCGAGCCGCTGTAGCGTGCTCGCCGGCCAGTGCCCTTGACCCACTGCGCGTGGTGGATGTGCCCCAGGGCCAGGTAGTCATACCCGTGTCCTGCCTGGCTGATGGTCATGGTCTCGATGCCTCCTATGGCCGCAGTCCCCCTGGCTTTGTGCCCACGCAGGTCGCTGTTTTCCAGGGTCGTGTGGGCCATCATGACCACTGGCAGGCGGGCATCATTCTCCTCACCCACCAGGTCAAGCAGCTGCTGGAAGAAGCCCTCGGGGATGTTGCGCTCGTAGCAGTAGGGGACAGCGATGATGTAGCCCAGCCCGGGGAGGCGTATGATGTGCCTCTCGGGATGTTCCTTGTCAAGCAGTCCGATGCTGTGTACATTGAGGCTGAGCCAGGGCTGGCGGAATATCTCATGCCTGCTGGCGCTGTCGTGGTTGCCTGCCGTGCACACAATGGTCATGCCTGGGCAGGCGTTGTGTATGTTGACCAGTGAGTCGGTGAACATCCTCTGGACGGCAGCCGATGGCTGGCCCGTGTCGAAGATGTCGCCGCTGACCAGGAAGGCGTCAGGCTGCTCCTCCCTCACTATCTTCGTCAACTGGCTCAGCATGTCGGCCTGTTCGCTGGCGCGGTCATGGTTGTACAGCGACTGTCCCAGGTGCCAGTCACTCGTGTGCAATATCTTCATTGTCGTGGTCGTAAGATTGTAAGAAATGTCAAGGGCTGTGCCTTGGCAGGCACAGCCCTTGGATGTGTGTGTCGGATGATGCCTCCAGCCCCCTGGCCCTACGCTTAGTAGGCGAAGAGGGGATAGCCTGCCATGAGGCTGTTCACCTCGGAGCGAACCTGAGCGATGACGCTCTCGTCCTCGGGCGCATTGAGCACGCGCTCGATGAAGTCGGCTATCTGCACCATCATGTCCTCCTTTGCACCTCGTGTGGTGATGGCTGGTGTGCCCAGGCGTATGCCGCTTGTCTGGAACGCGCTGCGCGAGTCAAAGGGCACCATATTCTTGTTCACCGTGATGTCTGCGGCCACGAGCACGCGCTCGGCCACCTTTCCGGTGAGGTCGGGATACTTGCTCCGCAGGTCCACCAGCATGGAGTGGTTGTCTGTTCCGCCCGACACGATGTTGAAGCCACGCTTGATGAGCTCGTCTGCCAGCACGCTCGCATTCTTCTTCACCTGCTTTGCCCATTCCTTGAATGAGGGAGTCAGTGCCTCGCCGAAGGCCACAGCCTTGGCGGCAATGACATGCTCCAGGGGTCCGCCCTGTATGCCAGGGAACACAGCGCTGTTGAGTAACTGCGACATCATCTTCACCTCCCCCTTGGGAGTCTTCTTGCCCCAGGGGTTCTCGAAGTCCTTTCCCATCAGGATCAGTCCACCGCGCGGGCCGCGCAGAGTCTTGTGGGTGGTGCTGGTCACGATGTGGGCATACTTCACGGGGTTGTCCAGCAAGCCAGCCGCAATCAGTCCTGCGGGGTGGGCCATGTCAATCATCAGAATGGCTCCCACGCTGTCGGCTATCTCGCGCATGCGCTTGTAGTCCCACTCGCGGCTGTATGCCGAGCCTCCGCCGATAATCATGCGGGGCTTGTGCTCCTGTGCCAGCCGTTCCATCTCGTCATAATCGACGCGGCCGGTCTCCTTGTTGAGGTTATATCCCACGGGCCTGTAGATGATGCCGCTCGTGTTCACCAGCGAGCCATGGCTGAGGTGCCCGCCATGGTCGAGATTGAGCCCCATGAAAGTGTCGCCAGGGTTGAGCACGGCCAGGAAGACGGCTGCGTTGGCCTGAGCGCCCGAGTGAGGCTGCACGTTGGCATACTCTGCTCCGAAGAGGGCTTTGGCTCTGTCGATGGCCAGCTGCTCCACCTTGTCCACCACCTGGCAGCCTCCGTAGTATCTCTTGCCAGGGTAGCCCTCGGCATACTTGTTGGTCAGGCATGTGCCCATGGCCTCCATCACCTGCTCGCTGACGAAGTTCTCCGAGGCGATGAGTTCGATGCCCCTCAGCTGCCTCTGCCTTTCCTCCTCAATGAGCGCGAACACCGTGTTGTCTCTTTCCATAATCTTATTCCCTCTTTAGTTAGTGAGTTGTATGTGAATATCCTGATATCTATGTCTCTGTGGCTGTCTCCCTGGTCACACGAGCTTGACCTTGTCGAGCGAGATCTCGCGGTTGCAGTAGCGGCACTGCAGGATGCCCTTGTCCTTGTCCAGCACATGGAAGCGCGTCTTCATCGGCTCGTTGTTGGTGATGCACTTGTGGTTGTCACACTTCACGATGCCTATCAGTTCGTCGGGCATGTGCACCTCGCGCTTCTCGACCACCTCATAGTCCTTGATTATACACAGGGTGGCGTTAGGCGTGATGACCGAGAGCTGGTTGAGTTTCTCGGGTGTGAAGAAGGTGTCGGCTATCTTCACAATGCTCTTCTTGCCCATCTTCTCGCTCTTGAGGTTGTATCCGATGGTCACCGAAGAGTGCACCTGCTCCAGGTGCAGCAGGTTGACAACCTCGAAGATTTTCTCTGAGGGTATATGGTCAATTACTGTGCCGTTCCTCAGTGCGGCTACTTGCAGTTCCTCCCTTTTCATAAGATGATGGTTTTGTCATTCTTGATATCTTCCAGAGTGATGCCCAGCACATCGCAGATGATGGCCTGGCGGGCATAGAGTCCATTGCGTGCCTGCTGGAAGTAGTAGGCATAGGGCGTGTCATCGATGCTGTACTCTATCTCGTTGACACGGGGCAGCGGGTGCAGGATCTTCAGGTTGGGTCGTGCCTTGCAGAGCATGTCCTTCTTGAGCAGATAGCGGTCCTTGACACGCTCATACTCCTCCAGGTCGGTAAATCGTTCCCTCTGCACGCGTGTCATATACAGGATGTCGGCCCCCGAGATGGTGTCGGCATCGAAGTCCTGGTGCTCGATGAAGTGTATGCCATGCTCGTGGCAGTACATCTTGTAGTAGTCGGGCATGGCCAGCTCGTCGGGTGCGATGAAGTGGAAGGTGGGGTTAAAGTGGCGCATGGCCGTGAGCAGGCTGTGCACGGTGCGCCCATACTTGAGGTCGCCCACCAGGTAGATGTTCAGGTTGTCCAGCCTGCCCTGGGTCTTATATATGGAATATAGGTCCAGCATGGTCTGGCTGGGGTGCTGGTTGGCACCGTCACCCGCATTGATGATGGGCACCGGTGACACCTCGCTGGCATACTGTGCCGCGCCCTCCAGGTAATGACGCATGACGATGACATCGGCATAGTTGGACACCATCATGATGGTGTCCTTGAGTGTCTCGCCCTTTGTGCCGCTGGTCACCTTGGGGTCGGCAAACCCAATCACCTTGGCTCCGAGCCTGTTGGCGGCTGTCTCAAAACTCAGCCTTGTGCGTGTGCTTGGCTCGAAGAACAGTGTTGCCACTATCTTGCCCTCCAGTAGGCGCCTGTTGGGATGACGCTCAAACTCCTGTGCCATCTCTATGAGGTACAGAATCCTCTCCTTTGTGTGCTTGGCTATAGTAACCAGACTTCTGTTTTCCATTATGTCGGCTTATGTTGTGATATACATTTTCCGAATGCCAAAGTTACGCCTTTTTTCCCTATTCTCCTGCATGCTTTTTTGAATAAAAGGGTTTGCTTGCCAAATTCCAGCCCCACCGGGACTGTTGGCGTGTGCGTCTTGCCTGGCAGTGTGCCCTGGTGTGTGGGGTGACAAAAAAAGCCCTGGCGACTGACTCACCTTGCCGCTTTTTCGTAACTTTGCAAGTGATATGCAACCATTGGCAGAGAGAATGCGTCCTCAGACACTGGACGACTACATCGGGCAGCGGCACCTGGTAGGGCCTGGAGCCGTCCTGCGCCGTATGATTGAGGGGAAGCGCATCAGCAGTTTCATCCTCTGGGGCCCTCCTGGAGTGGGCAAGACCACCCTGGCCACCATCATAGCACGACAACTGGACATCCCCTTCTTCACCCTGAGCGCTGTGACCAGCGGGGTGAAGGAGGTACGCGAGGTGATAGAGCGGGCGCGCAACAGCCGCTTCTTCAACTCACCCAGTCCCATACTCTTCATCGATGAGATACACCGATTCTCCAAGTCGCAGCAGGACTCCCTGCTGGGGGCTGTGGAGCAGGGAGTGGTCACACTCATCGGCGCGACCACCGAGAACCCCTCCTTTGAGGTCATACGCCCCCTGCTCTCGCGTTGCCAGGTATATACGCTCAAGCCGCTGGAGAAGGAGGACCTGCTGGACCTGGTCAGGCGTGTGACCGAGCGTGACACGTTGCTCAAGCAGAAGAAGTTTGACCTGCGGGAGACCTCGGCACTGCTCCGATACAGTGGCGGTGACGCGCGCAAGTTGCTCAATATCATCGAGCTCCTGTATGAGTCGGCTGGGGATGGTGACACGGTGGTCATCGATGACCGCACCGTGACCGACCGCTTGCAGCAGAATCCCATGGCCTATGACAAGGACGGGGAGATGCATTACGACATCATCTCGGCCTTCATCAAGAGCATCCGTGGCAGCGACCCCGATGCCGCG
>CAVKOT010000209.1:0-4896 GCA_963658045.1 Opitutia bacterium UBA4654 | reverse complement strand
GCCGAAACGCCTTAAATAGGGCGTTTCGCAAGTGCGCTCTATGCGCCTATACCTACTTTTTGATTTCCTCCGGTGTGAGGTCACGCACACAGCGCACGAAGTTGTCACTATTTGCTCCTGCGATACCTGTAGCCACGGTCTCCTTGCTCAAAGTACGATATTGGGCACCGGTCAGCACACTGGCGATAGGCGAGTTTGCCTTCCCTTGGTATTCGATGATGATGTCAATCTCCTCGTTGGTAGGCAGTCGCCAGTTGTCGTATATCGTTCCGTCGCTTGCCACTTCCCGATAGGAGCGACTATGGGTGATGGCTGAGTTTGCATCGAAACCACCCGACTTGACGGCTCCCAACTGGGAGGCTATCATAAAGGCTGGCGATACGACATGATCATCAGAAGAGCCATCGGCTTTCAACTTCGGATGGGCAATGACATACTTGCCGTTGGTGCTCGTAATCTGAATCACGTACATCAGGTTGTTGCTATTGTTGGACGATTCGCCTACGCTCGTTCCTCCATAGTAATATTTGATGTCGCCATCTTGGTAAATCTTGGCTTGGTAGCCATATTCTGTATACCAACCCGATTTGTAGGCAAAATCCCGATAAGTGCCTCCTGACCTTTGGTCGCTCACCCATCCTGCTGTGCTTCTCGATGAATATTTGCCCACGATGTTTTGGGCATATTCCAGGGGATATTGCTTTGCCAGTACCTCTCGATAGTCACTGCTGCCAACTAACTTGATTCTGAAGCGGATGTACTTCACGGTCTTGTTGGTTGGTATCGGAGAGGTTATCTTCACCTTTCCTGACTTGATGCCTTCCAGCGTGATGGTCGGATATTGGGCGGTGTTGCTATGGGTGATGAGCTGTTTCTTGTTTTTCTTGTCGTAGTAGTACACCTCCATGATTTCCACCTCACATGCACTGGAGGCATAGAACTTCACGCTGGAGTTGTCCTCCGCGATATTCCTCATAAACACCAGTTCGGGAGTCACCATGAGAAACTTACGGTCTGGCACATCCACATTCACAGTATCCTCCTTCCAGGCCAGGATGCTGTACTTTACATTGGCCTCCGTTTCTGCCTTCAACTCAGAACTGGCACCCAGTTCTGTAATCTTTGCCTTTATTCTGTAGATGTGATTGCGCTTTAGGGAAGTGTTCTCTGCGGAGCATACAGGGATACGATAGTAATAATCGCGGGGTTCTTGCTCGCCATTCTTCGTCATCGGCATCTTTACCAGGATGCTGGGACGACGTACCGAATCGCCAGCCCAGGAGAAGGCATAGCTATAGGCCACATATCTCCAAGGGAGTCCATCCTCTCTCTTGGAGTTGTTGGAGTTTCCAACATACTGTTCCATCTCTCTCACAGAGACCTGCCCTTCACTACCCTTCTCCAGTAAACTGGTCGAAATGTTATAGTTCTCAAAACGAAATTTAGGTTCATTGGCCTGATAGCCCGCCACATTGATGTCCACATCCAGTTGAATCTTGGCTGCCGCACGCTTCATGGCATCCAGGCTGATTACCTGCCTGCTATTATCATTGGGAGTCCACCTGATGTGCTGGTCCATAAGGAAATACTTCTCCTCCTTCTCAGTGTGTACCTTCCATATATTCTCGTCACTCAATGTCAAATTCTGTAGTTCACTCAATGTCTGGCAAGCATCCACTTGAGCCTTGGGAGCATTGGCAATGGCATATACGTCATAAGTCTTCCCTGCGGATAGTCCAAGTTTCTGTAGCCAATTGCCCGAACTCAAGAGCGTCTGCTTGCCCTGCTCTGCATTCACGTCCAAGTAGCATACCCTCTTGCCATTCTCGTCGAACCAGAATATCTGAAGCCCCCCCTTCAAACTTGACTCGTTGAGTTTGTCATCCGAAGCCACTTCGCCAGAGCCATCGGCACGTGAGCCACTCACCTTTGCCTCAACCTTCAGCATAGAATCTGCCTGCGGCAAATTCTCCTCAGAGGTGCAACTTGCCAGCATGCCGAGAACTGTCACGAAAGCAATTCCCAGCATATATGTCATATATCTGTTCGCGCTCATACTCTTTGTTCCTTATTTCAATTTGTCATAGTCATTAGGACCCACCTGGTAAAAGTTGATGTGGTCATCGTTTCCTGGCAGTTTGTGCTTTCCTGTATTGATAAGCACACGGGTATTGTCATCCTCGGGCAATGTCATAAAGATGGAAGCCTTCCAGTTTGTAGCAGACACCCCATCAAACTCCTTACGAGGAAGGAAATAGAAACTCACTGTGCCATCATACCCTGTAAGTTGGTCACGCAACTGTTCCTCTCCCTCCAGCAGGAAGCCGAAGTCAGGATTATCAGTCTGCAAAATCCAGCGGTGGGAATCTGTGTTAATCTTAAACGTAATCTTGGGCGAGCGCACAGGAGTGGCTCCTGTAGTCCAGTCCTGGTAGGCTATGGCCACACATTCGTTTGTCATTCGCACATCACCATCAGCATAAGACAAGGTTACCTCGCGTGTGGCTTTGAAGTCGAAGTTGCCAGCATCGCTCCACGGAAGCACCTGTGGCTCTACCATGAGGGCTCCTCCGTCGAGGAAGTAGCCATAAATGACCACCTCGTGGTTACGGCGCAGGTCACCAGCCTTCACATTGACGGTGGCCGAGCGCTCGGCCTCATTCTCGCCCAGGCGGTAATAGATGGTGACTGGCACCTCCTTGTCCGTCTCGCGCAGATAGGTGAGGTACTTACTCTTCAGTCCTGCCCTGTCCAGGCGGGACATATAGGCATCGGCATCCTCATCGCTCCCGCGCGTGAGCGTCTTGGGATCGGTCACCTCGGGAATGTCGCCAGCCATGACCGTTGCCCTCTGACTCACGGCATACTGGACATAAGTGGTGTATGCACGAGTGTCCACAGCATCATCGGGAACAGGTGTGGCAAAGGACACTGGCAGCGGGAACACATGGCTGGCCATAGGGATGGTGGATGCCCCCACCTCGATGCCTGTCACCTGCACGTTGTCAGTCCCCGCATCGGTTCGGCGGGCAAAGAAGAAGTGCAGCTTGCTTACCGACCTGGTGAGAGGGATGCCAATGGAGGGCTTGGCCACATCGGGGCTTTCTGTCACATACTGGCTGATGGGTATGTTCTGCACGATGCGGCTCATGGGAAGTCCACTCTTTGGCACCACCACACACTGTGGGTCACCCTGGCTATTCACACCGAACAGCTCCGTGATGGCCTTGTCGCTCTGCAATTGAGCGCGCGTAAGCATACGGTTCTCGGCCGCAGTGGCCAGGTTGGAGCCACTCTCGGCATTGGCCAGGATATAGAGGTCGATGCGCTTCAGGTCCTGGCCGCCTGTCTTGCGGGGGAGCTTCATGGTGAAGGTGTGCTTCCCGTCCGTGGCCTGCAGGCTGGTCTCCTCCTGGTAACAGAGCGCGATGGCATTCTCGCTCTGGTTGTCAGAATCGAATGCCCACACACGCAGGCTGGTGATGGTGTTCTCCTGTCCCTCGCCCTCGTGCTTGTCACTCACGGCACGGGTCTGCGACTCGGTGGAGGAGAGGTTGAGGTGGATGTAGGTGTCTGCCTCCTCCTTACCCTCTGGCATCTGCTCATAGACACACGCCACAGGCAGCATGGCGCCCAGGAGCGTCAGGCAGGAGAGGAGCGTGCGGGACACTCCCTCCAGAACGGTCTTGTATGTCTTGTGCATGTTCAGCATCTGTTATGTATTTCTGTGTTGAATACTTGTCTCACAATTCCACCTCCGAGAGGTTCACAATCCAGTCGTTCACCTTGATGCGGGCATAGAAGTTATAGTTGGCATCGAAGAAGAACATGAGCGTGTAGTGGTCCTGGCGGTCGAGGTACTCCTGTGTGCTCCAGCTCTTGAGCCTCTCGCTGCCTCCATAGAGCGAGAGCAGCCAGGGCAGGGAGTGGTTGAACACCACCTCGCCACTGCGCTTGTCGGTGATGACCAGGCGAGCGTCCTGTCCCTCGGGCTGGGGGTAGAAGAGTCGTGAGGAGCAGAGGTCGAAGGTGAGTGCCTTGTCAACTGGCGAGGGGTCGCCGGGCTGGGCGTCATAGATGTCCATGCCCACGTTGTAGGGGCGGTAGGTGATGCGGCCTGCCTGGCGCAGGGAGCCGTCCCAGTTGAGCCAGGTGGCATAGCCGTCAATGCGAATGTCGAAGTTGTTGGTCACAAAGGACTCGTCACCGCTGGTGTAGGGCATGAGGATGACGCGGTAACTGTTGGTGAGTTTCTTGAGGGGCACGGTGGCGAAGGCGAACTTGCCATCCAGATACACGGTCTGCTCACCACTGTAGAGGGCTGCCATCTGGCTGCTTGTCTCGCCGCCGCTGTACTGCAGGCGTGCGTGCAGGTCGTCCTCGGTGCTCACGCCCCTTTCCAGGGTGGGGAGGGTGAAGTTGTCACGCTCGGGCACCTGCTGGCGGTCATAGGCCATGGTGATGACCTTGTAGGTGCCGGTGTCCAGGTCGGCGATGCTCATGCTGTAGTCCTTGGTGAACATGCTGGCTGCCGTGTCCTTCTCGGTGACGAACTTGCCATTGGCATCAAACACATAGACGTGCAGGTTTCTCACCTCACTGTCAAAGGCGTCAGCCTGCTTCACGTTGTAATCATAGGTGAAGTTGAGGTAGATGCCCTCCAGCGGGTTACACCCCCCGAAGTCATCATGTATGCACGAGGTGAGCATCAGCGAGGCCATAGAGGCCACCGTCAGTGCTGCGCGCCAGGATTTGTTAAGCATCTGTGCCATATCTTTGTCCGTTCTTTTATTTCCTTGTTATATATAGTGTCGATGGGCTGCTCCGCCAGTGGAGTGTGGCCACATCCTGTTGTGTTCCATTCCAGTGGTGCCATCCGCATGGTCTGTCCAGCGG
>CAVKOT010000208.1:0-4915 GCA_963658045.1 Opitutia bacterium UBA4654 | reverse complement strand
CCTTATTATATTATATATTTAACGCTTTTTCCTGATTTCGGGGCGCAAATATACAACTATTTCTTCACACTGTTCTCGCTATGCCATAAAATTTCACTTCTTCCGTCAAGATAATTGAGCCGCAGTGCCAGCACATAGAACATGTCGCTCAAGCGGTTGACGTAGGCCAGCAGGCAGGCATCCACGCCTCCCTCTGCCTCCTGCAGGGTGCATATCCTGCGCTCAGCCCTGCGGCACACGGCCCGGCACACCTGGGCCTGCGAGGCAGCCTGGGTGCCTCCGGGCAGGGTAAATCCGCGCCACGAGGGCAGCCCGTCATGCAGGCTGTCGATGGTGTGTTCCAGGTCATGCACCTGCTCCATGGTCACGGGGCAGCGCACCGCATGCGCGGCCTCGGACGGTGTGGCCAGCATGGCTCCCACGCTGAAGAGGCTGCGCTGCACGCCCAGGAGCAACTCCCGGAGTCCCTCCTCGGTCACCAGCGAGAGCAGGAGCCCCACATGGGAGTTGAGTTCATCCACCTCGCCATAACTCTCCAGCCGCATGCAGCACTTGCTCGTGCGCGTGCCATCGGCCAGCGAGGTCTGCCCGCGGTCACCCGTACAGGTATATACGTTACTCTTTTTCATTCAGAAGTTGATGATATAATGTTGTTTCGTGAGCCGTTGCTCATAGATGGCCACTCCCACGTCATAGAGGTCAAAGGTGAGCGTCGCGGGCAGGCTGCGAAACCACTCGCGGTGCCCCTGCAGGTTGTCGAGCACGAGCACTCCCCCGCCCCTCACCCTGCGTGCGGCCTCGTCATCAGGCTTGCACAGCAGCACCATGTCGGCACCGGCGGCGGGAGCGTGGCCACACACTACCGTCCGGGCACAACCCGCCAGCAGGTAGGAGCGTGCATAGGACGCGCCCTCGGGCACCACGGCCACCTGGGGCTGCAGCCAGTTGGCCAGCCTGAGCAGGAGGTGGAGCCCCTTCCTGCGCCGCATCCTAAAGGCGGGGGGCAGGGCGGAGTCCAGCGGGGCATAGGCATAGTAGGGTGTGCGCTCATACACCACACCCGTCAGGAAGTTAAAGGCGAAGGGAGAGTGTACGCCATAGCCGCAGCGATGACGGAAGCGCACGAGCCACACCAGCGGATTGCCCAGCAGCCTCATCTTGCCCACGTGTTTTGTTCACTCATTTTCCTCACATCTCTCCATGCCAGGGAGCAGTCCGCCAGCATGTTTGTTTCCACAAAGTTAGGCATTTAAGGAAAAGGGGCAAAGCAAATCATCGACAATTTTGCCTCAGTTCCCGCACCACGCCACGCCGTTATGTTAATAATGTTTAATTTTTACATGAAAAGTCCCTCGTGCGCACATGTATAAGCATAAATCTGACTTACATTTGCAATGAGATATTCACACCGGTGTAATGAGGCATCCGGGTGAGCACATTTTTTTCACTAAACTATCAACAACTATGAGCAGAAAGATTACTTCTCTCTTAACGCTGCTTCTCGTGACACTCTTCAGTGTGCCAGCCCTGGCACAGCTCGACGAGCTGAAACTGAAAAGTGTGTCAGTGGGTGGGGAATCCGTCACTGAGATTTCCACCGACCAGTGGTATGTGCTGTCGAGCGCAGGCAGACCTGGCTACATCCGCACGGAGGGTGTGGGAAACCAGATTATGAACCGCGCACAGTCAACCATCGCAGACAATGCCATGGCCACAGACGTAGCCGGCTCTCTCATGCGCTTCATCAGCGCAGGCGATGACCAGTACTACATCCAGAGCGGCGAGGGATGCTACTTCGGCACGCTGAACGGCGGCGGCAACAACGGTGCCGTGGCCACAGCAAGCGTTCCGTACAAACTGGTGTACAAGGAAGACATCAGCGGATGGTGGATCACCGAGACCCAGTCACCCTTCACCATGGACTGCAATCCCGTGGACTATCCCATGGCAGGCTGGGGCACATACGAGCCCGGTGCTGGCGGCAACAACTGCTGGAACATCTTCCCCGTGACCCTGACTGACGTGTCAGAGCGCGACCTCCTGAACAGCGAGATAAACAAGCGCATGGCCCTCTATGAGCGCTATCTGGAGGGACGCGGAGACACTCTGGACCTCGGCCCCGAGATAGGGCAGTATGACGTGACCCAGGATGAGTACGACGCCTGGGTGGGCCACGTGCAGAAGGCTTACGACATCCTCGACGGGAAGTATCCCGACATCACCAACGAGGAGATACAGGCCGAGTTGGATGCCATCGACAATGGATGGGCCTACATCCAGTCCAAACTGGTGAAGCTTACGATTGCCAACGGCAACTACCGCATCGTGAGCAACGTGTACTGGACCAACACCATCACCAACGTGGTGGGCACCAACCCCGAGACCGGCGAGGACATCACCGAGACGGTTGAGACTCACCCCACCAAGGCAATGTACGGCACGCTGGACACCAAACTGGTGAAGTGGGCTGACATTGACTCTACGGACTGCCGCTATCTGTGGAAGGTGACCAACGTGGGCACCGACTCCATCCAGGTGATGAACGTTGCCACCGACGGCATCATCGCCACCTGTGCCACCAGCACAGCAGCAACCCTGGATGCCGCAAGCACGCAGACCATGTTCTTCAAGTTCATCAAGCGCGGCAGCGACGGCAAGGCTATCGTTTCCTTCAGGCCCCAGGATGGCGAGACATACAACTTCCTGCACTGTGGCGGCCACGGAAGTGGCAAGGGCAAGAGCGGTAACATCGTGGGATGGCTGGACGGCCGCGAAGCCGACGCCAGCCAGTGGATACTGGAGCCCGTGGATGACGAGACGGTGGCAAGGCTCATCGAGGAGTATGCCCCCTACAAGAACCACGAGCAACTGGTCATCAACTACCAGGCCCTGCAGGCCAAGGGTGACTCTGCCATCGTGGCTGCCAAGGACGAGAGCTACATCACCACCAACGGCGAGGGCCTGCTGACCAGCGGTGAGCAGTTCTCAAGCCCCTTCACCTGTGGCGATGAGGAGCCCAACGGAAAGTCATTCGACAACCTCTTTGACGGCAACAGCGACACCTACTGGCACAGTTCATGGGCCTCAACGGTGGCTGGTCACACCCATTACTTCCAGGTGGCTCTGACCGAGCCTGTGGCCGAGGGCACACAGTTGCAGGCCTACATAGGCCGACGCATGAGCGCGGCCAACGACCACATCACGGCCATGACCGTGTATGGAGCCAATGACGCATCGGCACTGGACGACACCACCGAGGACAGCTGGACACGCCTTGACAGCATCAACACTCCCTGGGTGAAGGGACAGACCGGGGTGCGCAGCAACCTCTTCAGCGCATCGGGCTACAAGTATCTGCGCTTCTACATCGACAACACCGCAGGCAGCGAGATAACAGCCACCCGTGGCTATGGACACATGGCACAGTTCCAGCTCTATCCCACCATCATCGACGGCTACACCCAGTACTCCCAGATGGGCGAGGTGAAGACAACCCTGGAGGCTGCACTCACCAAGGCTGCCGGCATAGAGGCCGACGAGCTGACCGTGGAGGAGTACAAGGAACTGGAGGTTGCCGTGAACGCATTCCTGGCAGCACTGGTTGACCCCACCGAACTGGCAAGCACCATCGAGGCCAACAAGGACGCTGCACAGTATGTGGTGACAGGCACCAACCCCGGCCAGTGGGCCGAGGGAAGCAACGGCGACGCGCTCACCAAGCTGCTGGCCGAGGCAAAGGCTTACCTGAAGAGCGGCGCATATACCCACGAGAAGACCGACGGGTATGTGAAGCAGATAACCGAGACAGCCAACGGCATCATGGACTCGGCCAACAAGGTGGAGGCTGGCAAGTGGTACACTATCTACTTCGACAGCGAGGACCGCTACGACACCTATGGATGGGGCAAGGGTAACGTGGTCAACGAGACCCTGGGCGACCTCTATGGCACCCGCCTGGCTCCCGCCAACCAGGAGAGCGACGACACCGGCTCACACCTGACTGGCTTCAACAGCCTGAGCGAGGTGGGCATCGGACAGGACCTCCGCTTCCTGAACCCCGACGACATCAGCAGCGAGGACCAGACGGCCTTCCGCTTCGTGTCAGTGGGTGACAGCGCATACTACATCCAGCACAAGAGCGGCCTCTATGTGAATGTCCTGGCCAAGGGCAAGAGCCTCAGCCTGGGTCTCACCCCGGGTCTGTTCAACGTGCAGGCTTGCGGCCTGGGCAAACTGCTCATCCGCGCACGTGACCTCAAGGGCAACGACCTCAATGACGCTCCTGCCTATCTGCACGCCCAGAACGCCGGCCACAGCCTGGTGACATGGACTGCCAACGACCTGGGCAGCAACAGCGCGCTCCTCATCGCTCCTGTGACCGACCTGAGCGAGGGTGATGACATCGCCGAGTCCATCAAGCTCGACGTGCTGCCCAACAGCATGCGCATCTGGTGCTACGGCATCGGCTACAAGGTGAAGGATGGTTCACTCTATGAGTACAAGGGTGCTTCCATCGGTGCCGATGAGATCAGCCTGGCCTTCGACGAGGTGGAAGCCAGCAAGCCCGGACAGCCTGTCCTCTATCTCAATGGCGACACCACCAAGTTTGACAACGAGGCCGAGAAGGAGGCCGAGGAACTTAGCATCATCGGCACAGAGTTTGCCGCCGAGCCCGACTCGGTAGGTGGTATCCATGGCACATACGCTTACGCGTGGGTTGACCCCGACGTGAACGTGGTGGTGGCAGGCGGTACCTATGCCCAGGCAGGCACTCACTTCGAGGAGGCCACTGGCGAGGACGGCACCGACTGCACGCGTGACGTGAGCGCCAACACAGGCTACATCGTTCCCTCAGAAAATGTCATCAGCAACTTCAACGCCAGCGACTACAGCCTAGTAATCACCCTGAAGAAGG
>CAVKOT010000207.1:0-4929 GCA_963658045.1 Opitutia bacterium UBA4654 | reverse complement strand
CTCGTAACGCGCGTGTAACATCTCTGTAACGCCCCCTGTTTACCTTTGCGCCAGATAGAAAAGCGGAACGATTATGAATGCAAAGAAAGCTGAGTTTATCTACAATATAGTTCGGGCCGTCATCGTGGCCGTCTTTCTCGCGGCTCTTTATCTGGCACTCTGACAAGGCAAGGGCTTCCTGCCCATGAGGCCGGGAGCACATCACAATAGACATCATACACACATTCCCTATGGACACATTATTTCTCTGCATCGTGGTTTTCCTTATTGTGCTGGCCATCTTCGACCTGGTGGTGGGCGTGAGCAATGATGCTGTAAACTTCCTCAATTCGGCCATCGGGGCCAAGGTCGCACGCTTCCGCACCATCGTCATCATCGCCTCGGTGGGTGTGTTTGCCGGTGCGTCACTCAGCAATGGCATGCTGGACGTGGCCAGGCACGGCATCATGCTGCCGGAGTACTTCTCATTCTATGATGTGATGAGCGTCTTCATGGCTGTCATGCTCACCGATGTGCTGCTGCTGGATGTGTTCAACAGCCTGGGCATGCCCACATCGACCACGGTGAGCATGGTGTTTGAGTTGCTTGGTGGAGCCTTCGCCATCGCCTTGGTCAAGATTACACGGGGTGTGACAGACGCTGCTGGCCATGCGCTCACACTGGGTGACCTCATCAACACCGAGAAGGCCATGAGCGTCATCATGGGCATCTTCCTCAGCGTGGCCATCGCCTTTGTGCTGGGCTTCATCACGCAATGGCTGGCCCGCATTATCTTCACCTTCAATGGGCACTCGCATGTGAAGAACGGCATTTTTGGCGGACTGGCCATCACCAGCATCGCGTGGTTTATGCTGGTGGGTGGCCTGAAGGGCTCCACGCTGATGACTCCCGCCCTGCACGCTTTCGTCAATGACAACACCTGCATGATACTGTGTGGCGGCACCGTGCTGATGAGCCTGGTCATGACACTGCTGAGTGTCATGGGGGTGAATGTGATGAAATCGGTGGTGCTGGCTGGCACCTTTGCCCTGGCAATGGCCTTTGCCGGCAACGACCTGGTGAATTTTGTGGGTGTTCCCCTCACTGGACTCGATGCCTATCAGGACTATATGGCCCATGGCAACTCCGACCCCACGGGCTTCCTCATGGCCAGTCTGATGAAGAGTGCCCACACGCCCATCTTCTTCCTGGTGGCGGCAGGCATCATCATGGTGCTTGCGCTGGTGTTCTCACCCAAGGCCCAGAACGTGGTGAAGACGAGTGTGGACCTCAGTCGGCAGGATGAGGGCGAGGAGATGTTCGGCTCCTCGGCTGTCGCACGCACCCTGGTGCGCTCGGCCCTGGTGTGCTCCAGGGCTGTGGGCAGCATCGTGCCCGCTCCTGTGAGCCGCTGGATTGACTCGCGCTTCTGCACCGACGAGGCTGTGCTGCCTGCGGGTGCGGCCTTTGACCAGGTGCGCGCGGCTGTCAACCTCGTGCTGGCCGGCCTGCTCGTGGCCATGGGCACGAGCCTCAAACTGCCCCTCTCCACCACCTACGTCACCTTCATGGTGGCCATGGGTACGAGTCTGGCCGACAGGGCATGGAGCCGCCAGAGCGCAGTGTTCCGCATCACGGGCGTGCTCTCGGTCATCGGTGGATGGTTCATCACGGCTGGCGTGGCGTTCATCGTGGCCTACCTGGTCACCTGCATCATGTACTTCGGACACTTCCCCGCCATGGCCATCGGCATTGTGGCAGCCCTGTTCTTCCTGATAAGGAGCAACCTGAAGTCTGGCAACAAGAGTGCCAAGGAGAACCAGGACACCCTCTTCCTGCAGATTATGCGCTCGCATGACGAGAACAGCAACTGGGCACTGCTCATCCAGCACGTGCGCCAGTACAGCCGCGAGCAACTCATCTTTGTCGAGGAGTGCTATCAGCAGGTCACCGATGCCTTCTTCCGCGAGGAGTACAGGCCACTCAAGAAGGCCACCTCGCACATCGAGGAGCAGCGCAAGCAACTCAAGAGACAGCGGCGCAAGGAGGTGCTGGCCCTGCGCCGGGTCAATCACATCCTCAGCATAGAGCGCAACACCTGGTACTTCCTGGCCATAGGCGCGCTCACGCAGATGCTTTACTGCCTGAAGCGCATCACAGACCCCTGCCGCGAGCACATCGGCAACAATTTCATGCCGGTGAGCGGCGAGTACTCGGCTCCCTTCCTGGCTTATCGGCAGGAGATAATCAAACTGTTCAAGCGCACCGAGCGCATGCTTGCCGATGATGCCGAGGGTGGAGCCGCGAGGGCCGATTCGCCCGAGGAACTGCGCTCTGACGCCATGGCACTGCAGCGGCAGCTGTCGGCCTACAGGAAGACCATCATCGATGACATACAGAACCGCCCGCTCAATCTCGAGTCGATGATTCTGTTCCTGAGCCTCGTCCAGGAGTCGCAAGAACTGCTCAGCAACCTGCGCCACATGATACGCGGCTACGCCAAGTTCACGGAATGAGCCAGCCTGCCCCCTTGGCATGCAGAACGCCCCGAAAGCCAGTGCCATGCGCACTGTATGCTTTCGGGGCGTTCTGTGCACGGGCGTTGTCAGTCGGCCAGCGCGTAGATGGTCTTGATGCCCTTTATCTTCTGCCCGCGTATCCTGTCCAGCAGCGAGCGCACCTGTCGGCTGTCCACAGCCACATACGACCATTGTGGCAGCACATCGATGCGGCCAATCTGGTCACGCTCCAGGCCCCCCACCTTGCTCAGGAAGCCCGCCACGTCGCCACGGCTTATCTTGTCCTTCTTGCCCTTGCCTATGTACAGGGTGGCCCACAGGGGCTTGGCGGGAGCCGGCACACGCTGGGGCAGGCGGTAGGCGGGACACTCCTCGCTGACGAAGTCGGGCACTTGCTCCTGCGGCCCAACGAGCAGAAAGGCCCTGCCCTGCCCGTCCCAGCGGGCTGTGCGTCCGTTGCGGTGCACGTAGGTCACACGGTCGGCAGGCAGGTGGTAGTGGATGACATTCTCCACCCCATCGATGTCCAGTCCGCGCGCGGCCAGGTCGGTACACACCAGCACGTTGCATGACCCGCATGAGAAGCGGTGGATGGCACGCTCGCGCACCTGCTGCTCCAGCCCGCCGTGGAACAGGTCGGCGGCCACGCCATGGGCCCGCAGGTATTCTCCCACGCGCTCAACGCTCTCCCTGAAGCCCAGGAACACGAGGCTCTTCCCCGTGCCCAGCACGCACACCAGGCGCAGCAGGGTCTCCAGTTTATCCTTCTGGGGAGAATCGACCCGATATACCGTGATTCCATCGGGGAGTGCGTCATCCTGGTCAAGGAAGGAGATGCGGTGGAAACCATCGCCGCCGGCAAACTGCGGGATGCTGGGGTTGTCGGTGGCAGAGAGCAGGATGCGCCTTCTCACCTGGCCTATGCGGCTGATGATGCCCTCCATCTGTGCCTGGAATCCCAGTTCGAGCGACTTGTCAAACTCATCTATCACCAGCGTCGTGAGAGCGTCCAGCGAGACGTTGCCCTTGTCGATGTGGTCCAGGAAGCGTCCTGGCGTGGCCACTATCAGTTGCGGGTGCAGGCCGTTCATGGTGCGGTGCTCGTCCATGGCCGCATGGCCTCCGTAGCATGCCATCACACGGCACTGGGGGCAGATGCGCCGCACCACCTCACACGTCTGTATGGCCAGTTCGCGTGACGGCACGAGCACCAGCGTCTGCAGGCACTCCCGTCTCTCGTCCATCTGGCTCAGCACAGGCAGCAGGTAGGCCAGCGTCTTGCCAGATCCCGTGGGGCTCAGCAGCACTATCCTCTCCCACTTGCGTGCGGCCAGGAGCATGTCCTGCTGCATCACATTGAGTTCCGTGATGCCCAGTTTGAGCAAGTCGTATGTCATAAGCAGTTGTTCTGAGTGAAATGAAGTATCGTTGATAAACAAATAGTGGATGCAAAGGAAAACATTTATTTTCACTTATCCAAGGATATGCTTGCCCAAGTCTGCACAAAGAGTTAATTTTGCATGAGATGAAACGGAATATACTTCTATGGCTCTGCCTCCACGCTTCGCTGTGCCAGGCCCAGGATGTGTCACTGCGTGTGGCTGGTTCCTGGGTGCATGTCGATGCCGAGGAGATGCAGACTGAGATTAAGCCGGGATGGAGCATAGCAGGAAAGAAGCTCAAGGACACCCGCGTGCTGTACCTGTGGGGAAAGTCTTCCAGGCAGTTGACTGACGACCGTATGCCTGTGCTCAGGGTGGAGCCCGGTGAGCACGAGACGCTGGTGGACTATGCGCTGATACGACTCAAGAAACGTCGTGACCATCGCCGCCTGCCCAAGGAGCAGTTGCGTGACAACGACTATGTGCGCCTGGAGCCCTCCCACTTCAGCATCCAGGCTGATGGGGACGAGGCCTTCGTGTGCAAGCCACTCGCCAGCCTGCAGCCGGGAGAGTATGTGCTGGTGTGCCTGAGCCAGACTCTGGGCCAGGAGCAGGCAGGCTATAGAGTGTATCCCCTGAGCGTTCCCTAAGTGTAGGACACAGAAGCAATCAATATATAATAATGTATAGGCAGGCCACCCCGCAAGGCTGTCCTGCCGCCCAAGAATGACAAGATGAGTTTATTGTCTCCCCCACCCTTCCGCCCCGAGACCAGCGGTCCCGAGGCCGACGCGCGCTATCGTCGCCTGCGCGTGCAAGTGTTTATCGGTGCCTTTATCGGTTATGCCGCCTTTTATCTGGTGCGCAAGAACTTTGCCATGGCTATCCCCATGCTGGAGCAGCTGGGCATTGACAAGAGCGAGCTGGGCATCGCGCTCGGCATGAATGCGGTGGCCTATGCCCTGAGCAAGTTCCTCATGGGCTCTGTGTCTGACCGCAGTGACGCGCGCAAGTTCCTGCCCCTGGGACTGGTGCTCAGTGCCATGGCC
>CAVKOT010000206.1:0-4959 GCA_963658045.1 Opitutia bacterium UBA4654 | reverse complement strand
TCCTCTTCCGTATTGCTAACTTATTTGCTTATCCCCACTAAATATCTACTGACCCGTCCGTTGGCCTCCCATAGGGAAGGGGGTGCGTGCTCCTCATGTAAGCAGGCTTACTTCGGAGCCCGCATCCCTTTCCTATCTGGCGCGATGCGCCAGGAGCCTGCAGGGCCGAAAACCTGCCTTCGGCAAAAACTTCTCTCGTGCTTCCTGTTCCTTCGCCATTTTGAGATATGCTCTCAGTGTGTTGAATACTCTTAGTCGCTTGGCGTAATCTCACGGAGAATATGTGGGATGTCCGTGGGATATTGCTTTCGAGTGCAGGCGCGTGTCCTGCTGTGTGGTTGAAATGGGGTGTCGTCTAAATTGAAACAGCTGCTTAAAATAAGAATGCGGGGGTGTTGGGGGAGTGGAGGAATTATTGTAACTTTGTCTAAACAAACATTAAAAGTTAATAAACTGCCATCTTATGAATTTCCTCGAGCAGAAGATTATGGAGGAGGGCTGCATCAAGCAGGGTAACATCCTCAAGGTCGATAACTTCCTGAACCATCAGATTGACATCGACATCATGCGACAGATAGCCTATGAGTTCAAGCGCCGCTTCCGTGGCGAGCCTGTCAACAAGATACTGACCATCGAGGCCAGCGGAATAGCCATAGGCGTGCTGCTGGGCGACCTGTATGACGTGCCTGTGGTCTTTGCCAAGAAGGGTGAGACGGCCAACTGCACCGATGACAAGTATATCTCCCATGCCTATTCGTTCACCCACAAGCGCATGAACGACATCTTCGTGTCGCGCCCCTACCTCAATGCAGAGGACAAGGTGCTCATTGTGGATGACTTCCTGGCCGACGGACAAGCCGCCCTCTCGCTGATAGACATCGTGAAGCAGGCGGGCGCCACCGTGACGGGAATAGGCATCGCCATCGAGAAGGGGCAGCAGAAGGGCGGGACCATCCTGCGCGAGGCTGGCTATCACCTGGAGTCCATAGCCATACTGGACGGTATGGACTATGAGACGCAGACCTTCCATTTCCGTCCCCAGGAGAACAAGTGACTGTAACACAACGCAAGCCAACGGGCGCGCAACCCATCCGTGCCAGCCTCGGGACGAGGGGCGCGGGAGGTGGGCGTGTCCGCAATAATAACCTTTCACTTACATATCAACTCCCATGAGTAATCTTTATTCTCTGGACGGCCGTGTGCCCATAGGGCAGGCCATTCCCTTTGGCCTGCAGCACGTGCTGGCCATGTTTGTGAGCAACGTCACGCCCATCATCATCCTGGCCAATGTGGCCGGACTGGACCCGCAGACCAGTGCCGCGCTGGTGCAGAACTGTATGGTGATAGCCGGCATAGGCACACTCGTGCAGCTCTATCCCGTTTGGCGCGTGGGCTCACGCCTGCCTGTGGTGATGGGCATCAGCTTCACGTTCCTCTCCCTGGCCATTGCCATTGCCACCACGCAGGGCATGGGCTCGCTGATGGGTGCCGTGATCGTGGGTGGCCTGGTCGAGGGCCTGCTGGGCCTGTGTGCCAAGTACTGGATGCGCCTCATCTCGCCTGTGGTGGCCGCAACGGTGGTGACAGCCATCGGCGTGTCGCTGCTTCCCATCGGGGCCAACAGTTTTGCGGGTGGCCAGGGTGCTGCCGACTTCGGGTCTGTCAACAACTGGATTGTGGGCAGCATCACCCTGCTGGTGTGCCTGGTGTGCCAGGTGCTGGCACGCGGATTTCTGCGCTCGCTCTCGGTGCTGGTGGGCCTGGTGGTAGGATATGTCGTGGCTCTGGGCATGGGCATGGTACACTTTGAGGGCATTCACGATGTGGGCATCGTGGCACTGCCCCGCCTGCTTCCCTTCAAGCCAGAGTTCCACCTGGGCACGATACTCTCGGTGGTGGCCATCTACCTGGTGTCGGCCACAGAGACCATTGGTGACACCACAGCCCTGTGTTCCAGCGCAGTGGGCAGGGATGTGAAGCCGCGCGAACTGCAGGGCTCCATTGCCTGTGACGGCTTTGTGAGCACCGTGGCCGGATGCTTTGGCTGCACCCCCATCACCTCGTTCAGCCAGAACGTGGGACTGGCAGCCATGTCGGGAGTGGTCAACCGCTTCACCATCGCCACTGGCGCGGTGATTATGATACTGGGTGGCATCTTCCCCGCTGTGGGCTTTGTGCTCACCACCATCCCGCAGGCTGTGCTGGGCGGATGCACCATCATGATGTTTGGCAGCATCCTCTTTGCCGGTATCAACATGGTGGCCAAGTGCGGCAACAACCAGCGTAACCTGGTCATCGTGGCCACCTCCCTCAGTGTGGGACTGGGCTTCACGGCCTCCAGCGAGATGTTCAAGATATTCCCCGACATCGTGCGCACTGTCTTTGCCGACAACTGTGTGGCTGTCATCTTCCTGCTTGCGCTGATACTCAACCTGGTACTGCCCAAGGAGCAGGAGAAGGGCGCAGCCAAGGCTGAGAAGTGAACAAAAGAAAGCCATGTGCCGCAGGCATGCTGGAGACTGGCTCCAGGTGCGCGGCACATGGCTTTCTCTGTTTTCCCAACCAGGATGATATGCCTGGGCGGCTATTTGTCCGTCAGGGCGTCAGTCCTGTCCGTATCATCATAAGGGGGCTCGGGGAAGTCCTTGTCACCGCCCCCTATCTCCTCCTGCCAGGGATACACCGTGGCTGTCTCGCCACTCTGGTCATCCTTGCGTGTCCAGTAACTTGCCATATCAGTCTGCTATATTATATAATGTATGGGCAAAGTTAGGGAAAATAAGCAGGCACTCAAAAACAACTGGCAGGAAAGTGTGTCAAACCATTCAAACAACAATGTAATACAAGACCGTATGCAAGAAAAGGAAAGAGTAGTCTTTGTGGACTATGTGCGCGTGGTGGCTCCCCTGCTGGTGATGCTGGTGCACGCAAGTGAGAACTTCTATGGCGCGGATGCCTCGGGCATCGCGGGCAATGTGTCAAGGCTGGCCAATGAGACCAACCGCTTCTGGGTGGCCTTTTGGGACGGAGGCGTGTCACGTTATTGTGTGCCCCTCTTTATGATGATCTCGGCCTACCTGCTGGTGCCCATGAAGCCTGGTCAGACGATGACCTCGTTCTACAAGCGCAGGTTCAAGCACATCCTGCCCCCCTTCTTCATCTTCCTGGTGGCCTATTCGCTGCTGCCCCTGCTGTGGGGAGGCATGACCTGGGAGCAGAGTGTGGCCGACCTGAAGATGATACCCTGGAACTTCACCTCAATGAGTGGCATCCTGTGGTTCATGTATCCCCTCTTCAGCCTCTACCTCATCATCCCGGTGGTGTCCCCCTGGCTGGAGCGCAGCAAGCCCCATGAGGAACTTATCTTTATCGGCCTCTTTGCCGTGAGCACCTGCATGTCATGGCTGCACCGCTGGGTGTCTCCCGAGTTGTGGGGCGAGTGCTTCTGGAACCAGTTCCACCTCCTGTGGTACTGCTCAGGTTTCCTGGGTTATCTGGTGCTGGCACACTATATCCGTGTGCATCTGACCTGGTCGCGCACCAAGCGCATGTGGGTGGGACTGCCCTGCCTGCTGGTGGGATGCGTGTTCACCGCCTGGGCCTTCTGGTGGAAGGGCGTTCCCGGACAACTCATCAACACTCCCGACCTGGAGTGGGCGTGGGAGTTCTGCATGCCCAATGTGCTCCTGAGCACCTTCGGCGCATTCCTGCTCTTCACCTGCATCCATCAGGCCAAGGCTCCCAAGTGGATTACCCAGGTGAGCAAGATGTCCTATGGCATGTACCTCATGCACATGTTCTTCCTGGCCTCCATCGCCTCATATATAGTAAACGGGGACCAGGCAAATCCCCTGATCCCCGTTTGGCTTGCCATCCCGGTGATAGCCATCAGCACCTATGTGTGCTGCGTGATTACCACGAGGCTGATTTCCCTCTTGCCTGGCAGCAAGTGGATTATCGGTTGTTGAGCCTCTTCTGGCCGTCCTGAATGTAGATCTCACCTGGCCGTGGCTGGTCAAGAGCCTGTCCGCCCAGGTCATAGATACCCTGCCGAGAGCGCATGCCATCCTGATGGTGTGCGCTCTCAGTGTCTGGTGAGGTGATGCCCGTGCCTATCTCTCCTGCCTTGAGCTTCTCGGTGAAGCATTTCATCCAGTAGCCACCCACTACTGAGCGTGCGCGGAACATCCACATGTTACCGCTGTCGGCACGGTGGTTGTCACACACAGGAACGCGTGAGGTGGTCTCGTTGATGTACTTCCATATCGGGTTGAGCAACTGGTTGAAGGCAGTGGCGGAGGGTGCCATGGCTGCTGTCCACATCACCCAGTCACTCTTGCAGCCAGCACCACGGCTGTCAAGGGGCAGGCCATAGCGGATAATCTTGTTGCGGTAGAAGTTGAGTTCACGTTGGCGCACCTCCTTGAAGAGGTTCCAGTCCCATATCTGGTCCCAGATGAGGTTGTACTTGGTGCTCCACGTGCTGGCCGAGGCACCGAAGTTGAGCAGATAGTGCGCTCCGCCCGAAGTGGCGTAGGCATTGGCCTTCCAGTACTGCGCCATCTCTTCGGCCTTCTGTGTATATTCGGCAGCCACCTCGTCCTCGCCCAGCATGGTGGCCAGTTGGGCATAACTCCTCACGGCCAGGGTGGCCTTCACAGCCAGGTTGGTGTTGCGCTCTGAGGTGCCCATGAAGTCATCGGTGCAGAGTTGGTTCTTGGGGTCCTTGCCGTTGGCATAGCAGTAGTCAGTCCAGCGTGTGAGTATCTTCCAGTACTTGCGCACATAGTCGAGGTTGCCGTCAAGGCGCGTGATGAGGGCCAGCAGGGTGAGCATGTTGCCTGCCTCCTCCACGGGCATTCCGTCACCGTAAGTCTGTCCGTTGGCCTTGGGATAGCCACCCAGGTCATGGGCAGCCCAGTCCTTGTTCCACCGTCCAGTGTAGGCATACTGCAGGAT
>CAVKOT010000205.1:0-4972 GCA_963658045.1 Opitutia bacterium UBA4654 | reverse complement strand
TATACCTCGCAGTCTGGGCGAAATATAATGGTGTTTAATTTTGAACATCTACTTACCAAAAAATCTGAACTGATTATGAATAAACTGATATTATGCACAATGGCCCTGTGCGGAGCACTCTCGGCACAGGCGCAGGAGTTTGTGAAGACCAAGGCCTACTCCTGGCATGGCGACACCATCAGCCAGGGGGAGTTCATGGCCACGGCCCCCAATGAGCGGGAGATAGTCTCCACCTACTCGGCACAGCCCGGCTTCCGCATGCCCGTGAGCAAGAGCTGGAGGCTCAGGAACGACATCTCGGCCTACCCCAGGCTCGTGACCGGCAACCGCCTGCACACGGCCATCTACAACATGGGGCTTGACGAGATGGTGAATGCCGTGGAGCCTGACACCACCCTGCGCACAGGCAAGGAGTGGGCGGGAGTGTGGACGCGTGACGTGAGTTACTCCATCCTGCTCTCCATGGCCTATCTGCAGCCCGAGGCATCGAAGGTGTCACTGCGCAGGAAGGTGGATGTGCTGGGGCGCATCATCCAGGACACGGGCAGTGGAGGGGCATGGCCCGTGAGCACCGACCGCGAGATATGGAGCGTGGCTGCCTATGAGGTGTATAAGGTGACGGGCGACAGGGACTGGCTGAGGTACATCTACCCTGTGGTGAAACGCTCGCTGGAGACGGACAGCCTGGCGGTGTATGACCCCGAGACAGGCCTTGCCAAGGGCGAGACCTCCTTCATCGACTGGCGCGAGCAGAGCCACCCGCGCTGGATGCAGTGTGCCGACATCTTCAACACCGAGACGCTCTCGACCTCCATCGTGCACTGCCGTGCCTGGCAGGTGCTGGCTGCCATGGCCGGGGAACTGGGTGACAAAAGGACGGCCACAGCCGCCAGGGCCAAGGCCGCAAGCATCGCCCAGGGGGTGAACAGCCGTCTGTGGATGCAGGACAAGGGCTACTATGCCATGTACCTGTATGGGCGTGACCACCTCATCCTCAATCCCCGCGCCGAGACGCTGGGCGAGTCGCTGGCCATCCTGTGGGGCATCGCCAGTGACGAGCGGGCCAGGAGCATCACCGAGAACAACCCCACCACGCCCTTTGGCGCAGCCATCTTCTTCCCCCAGATAGCGGACATGCCCGCCTATCACAACAACGCGCTATGGCCATGGGTGGCCTCATGGTGGGCACTGGCAAACGCCAGGGTGGGCAACGAGCAGGGAGTGATGCAGGCCATAGGGGCGGTGTTCAGGCCGGCCGCGCTGTTCTGCACCAACAAGGAGAACTTCAACCTGGACAACGGGGACATCGCCACGGAGCTCAACTCGTCAAACATGCTGTGGTGCCTGAGCGGCAACCTGGCCATCACGCACAAGATACTGTTCGGGATAGAGTTCCAGAAGGACGCGCTGGCCTTCCATCCCTTTGTGCCCAGGGCACTGGACGGCACACGCACGCTCAGCAATCTCAAGTACCGCGAGGCCAGCCTGGACATCACGGTGAGCGGGCATGGCAGCGAGATAAAGTCCTTCAAGGTCAACGGCAAGGAGCATGCTCCCCTGATCAGCGCAAAGAAGGCCAAGGGCAATCTCAAGGTGGAGATTGTGATGGCGGACAACGAACTGCCCGCGATGAAGGTGAACAACGTGAAGAACCAGAAGGCACCGCTCACGCCCATCACCTGGCTCGAGGGCAAGACGCTGTGCTGGAACCCCATCGAGTATATCGGGCATTACATCGTGCTGCGCGATGGAGAGCGCATAGCCGAGACACGCAGCACCACCTTCGATGCCTCCACTCCTGGTGAGTACCAGGTGATAGGGGTAAGGGGGACAGAGAGTTTCGCCTCGGAGCCTCGCTCGACACGTGCGTTTGTCAATGTGAAGATGCCTGGCGGGCAGACGGCCATCTCGTCCAAGGAGGCCAAGAGCAAGCCGAAAGAGGGCGTGAAGGGCTACACAGGGAATGGATTTGCCGAAATTGACAAGAGCACGCGCCTGGAGATTCCCATGACAGTGGACCAGGAGGGCGACTACAGCATTACCTTCCGCTATGCCAACGGCAACGGCCCGGTAAACACGAGGAACCGCTGTGCCGTGCGCACCCTGTGTGTTGACGGAGAGAAGGTGGGCACCATAGTCCTGCCCCAGCGCGGCGAGGGCAACTGGGACGACTGGGGCATGACCAACTCGCTGCATGTGCACCTCAGCAATGGCAGGCACACGGTCACACTGGAATTCCGCCCCGAGAACGAGAACATGAACCGCAGCACCAATCATGCCCTGGTGGATTATGTGAGGCTGACCAACCTGGGGAACAGGCAATAGGCGCGCACAAGAGTTCCCGCATGGGGACAAAAAAGAGAGGAGCGTGGGAATGCAGTCGCACTTCCACGCTCCTCATTTTATGTCAGCAAAGGCTGTTGCGCTTACTCAGCCTTCTCCTCACGCTCTTTCTGAATCTGCTCATCCACAGCCTTGATTTTCTGTGCCAGCAGGTTCAGTTCCTCACGCAGCTTGTCGGCCTTCTTCTTGGCCAGGTCCACCAGGCTGTTGCCCTTCTTGCTGTTGCTGGTCAGGAAGCACAGGTTGTTCTCATAAGTCTTGAGTTCCTCCTGCATGCGCTCATAGGCACGCATCATGCGCTGGCGTTCAGTATCGATGGTGCTTGCACCCTTCTCTATCTTCTGGGCCAGGTTGGTGCGGAAGTTGTTCATCCTGCGCTGGCGCTGGCTGGCACTGAACGCGCCATAGATCTTGTCACACACCTCGCGGTACTCCTTATAGAGGCGGTCCTTGTCACGGAAGGGCACATGGCCAGTCTCGTTCCACTTCTGCTGCAGTTCCTTGACCTGCTGCATGATGTCCTCACCCTCCTTGGCAGCCAGTTCCTTGAGCGCGTCAATGATGCCCTGCTTCTGCTCCATGTTGGCCTTCTCCTCGCCATGAGCCTCGGCGTGAGCCTTTTTCTTGGCCTCGAAGAACTGGTCACAGGCTCCCACGAAGCGTTTCCACAGCGCGTCGGAATACTTATGGGGCACTGAGCCTATCTCCTTCCACTGCTTCTGCAGGTTGACCAGTATGTCATTGGTGCTGCGCCAGTCGGTGCTGCTGGCCAGGGCCTCGGCCTTCTCCACGAGTTCCTTCTTCTTGGCCAGATTGCTGTTGAGTTCCTCCTTCAGCTGGCGGAAGAACTGTGACTTCTTCTCAAAGAATGCGTCACATCCCTTGCGGAACCTCTCGAATATCTGCGCGTTCACCTTCTGCGGTGCAAATCCGATGGTCTTCCACTTGGCCTGCAGTGCGATGATCCTCTGCGTCACGGCATCCCAGTCGGCAAAAGTCTTGAGCCCGTCGGTCTTCTCGGCCTCCAGTTGCTCACAGAGTTCGGTCTTCTTGGCCAGGTTCTCCTCCTCGGCCTGCTTGATGGCCTCGAAATGAGCCTGGTGCCGTTTGTTGACCACGGTAGAGGCGTTCTTGAAGCGTGTCCACAACTCCTCTCTCAGTTCCTTGGCCACAGGCCCAGTCTCCTTCCACTCCTGGTGGAGCTTCTGCAACTGGTTGAATGCCTGTATCACGTCAGGCACGTCGGCCAGTGCCTCGGCCTGCTCGCACAGGCGTGTCTTTATCTCCAGGTTCTTCTTGAAGTCATAGTCGCGCAACTCATGTCCCAGCTTCAGCAAGTCATAGAACTGCTCGACATAGAGCTGGTAGTTCTTCCACAACTCGGTGGCCTGCTCGGCGGGCACCGCCTTGATTTCCTTCCACTCAGCCTGCAAGGCCTTCATCTCGTCAAAGGCCTGGTTGGCCTCCTCGGGTGTGGATGCCAGTTGCTGTATGCGCGCCAGTATCTGCAGTTTGCGCTCGAGGTTCTTTTTCTTCTGCTCCTCCTGCTGCTGCAGCAATGCGGCCCTGCGCTCGCGTATGGTCTGCATGGCAGCCCTGAAGACAGGCTCCTGCGGGTCAACGGGGGGCATGAATGTCTCCTCGGTGCCTCCTGCGGCCATGTGCTCGTCGCGTGCCTTCTGCGCCTCGGCATTGTGGTACTTGTAGAAGAGTTGCTTCAGCAAGTCCAGTTCCTGCTTGTCAGATGCCTCTCCGCTCTCCACGATCTGCCTGGCGCGTGCCACCACCTCTTCCTTGGTCTTGTATATAGTGGCGGCAGGCGTGCCTTCAGTTCCGGCCGCAGCATTCCCGTCCGTTGTTTCCTGTGGCAGCGCAGCCTCGGCAGGCTGGGTCACAGTGTCCTCGGCAGGCTGTTCGGTCACAGGCACGTTCTGCCCTACTTCTGCATTGATCTCAGTGGACTGCTCCATGGCAGTGGTCTCGTTAGTCTCAGATGACTCCATCGTACTGTTTTTTGAGTTGAAAACTTGGTTTCCTTAGCCTTTTTAGGGCTTATGGGATACAAAATAAGTCAAAATATCCCACCCTGCCTAATGGCTGGGCGTTTTTTTTCGTCTTTGTGGCTAAATCCATGTCTTGCGCCTGAAATACCAGGTGAAGAGCAGTGTCACGACCAGCGAAAGGAGCAGGGCGAGCGGAAATCCCCACCACACGGTCTCCATGCCATTGATGAGGTTCATGCCCAGCAGACTTGCGATGAGCGTGGGGAACATCATGATGATGCTGATGCTGGTGAGCATCTTCATCACGCTGCTCATGTTGTTGTTGATGATGTTGGCATACGTGTCCATGGTGGAGTTGAGGATGTTGGAGTAGATGCTGGTGGTCTCGCGCGCCTGGCTCATCTCGATGTTCACATCCTCGATCATGTCCGCGTCCAGTTCGTCAACAGGCAGTTTGAACTTCAGCTTCGAGAGCAGGTTCTCATTTCCACGTATCGACGTGACAAAGTAGGTGAGGCTGTCCTGCAGGCGGCTCAGCGCGATGAGGTCGGCATTGCTCACGTTGCGGTCCAGGTGCTGCTTGGCCTTGTCAATGAGGGTGCTTATCTGCTTGAGCCGCTTCAGAT
>CAVKOT010000204.1:0-5029 GCA_963658045.1 Opitutia bacterium UBA4654 | reverse complement strand
CCGAGCGCATCTGCAGCAGTGTGAATGTGGGCAGTACCAAGACCGGAATCAACATGGATGCCGTGCGGCTGATGGGAGAAGTCATTCTGCAGACAGCCGAGGCTACCAAGGAGAACGACTCGCTGGGATGTGGCAAGTTGGTAGTGCTGTGCAACGCCCCCGATGACAACCCATTCATGGCTGGTGCCTTCCACGGAGTGAGTGAGGCAGATGCCATCATCAATGTGGGCGTAAGTGGCCCTGGAGTAGTCCACCATGTACTGAAAGGCATACGCGGCGCCAACTTTGAGGTGCTGTGCGAGACCATCAAGAGGACGGCCTTCAAGATTACTCGTGTGGGCCAATATGTGGCACAGGAGGCCTCACACCGCTTGGGTGTACCCTTTGGCATCATTGACCTGAGCCTTGCTCCAACCCCCGCAGTGGGTGACTCCGTGGCCGACATCCTGTGTGAGATTGGCCTGGAGCATGCCGGAGCACCAGGTACAACCGCTGCCCTGGCCTTGCTGAACGACCAGGTAAAGAAAGGCGGTGTGATGGCAAGCAGTTACGTGGGCGGACTGAGTGGCGCGTTCATCCCCGTCAGTGAGGACCAGGGCATGATAGATGCAGTGCAGGCAGGTGCTCTCACGCTGGAGAAACTGGAGGCCATGACCTGCGTTTGCTCAGTGGGACTGGACATGGTAGCCATTCCCGGTGACACACCAGCCACCACCATCAGCGGTATCATAGCCGATGAGGCTGCCATTGGCATGGTCAACCAGAAGACCACGGCCGTGCGCATCATCCCCGTGATAGGCAAGAGCGTGGGTGAGACAGTGGAGTTCGGTGGACTGCTGGGCTATGCCCCCATTATGCCCGTCAATGGATTCAGTTGCGCAGCATTCGTCAACCGCACTGGACGCATACCCGCTCCCATACATTCCTTTAAGAACTAAACAAGTCTGTCCTGCTGACCATACAGACAGTCCAAACAGAACTCACAGACACAAGAAAACACATCAAATGAATATGAGAAAAGTCTTATCCATTGCCCTCGCAAGCCTTCTGCTGGTGGCGGCACCCGCATGTGCTAAGAGCAAGAAGCGCAGCGGAAACCCCATCTTCCATGGCACGTATGCCGACCCAGAGGCTGCCGTCATGGGGGGAAAGTACTGGGTGTTTCCCACTTACAGCGCGCCCTTTGACGAACAACTGTTCTTCGATGCTTTCTCCAGCACCGACCTGGTAAACTGGACCAAGCATGAGCGGGTGCTGGAACAGAAGAACGTGAGTTGGCTTCGCCGTGCACTGTGGGCACCGGCCATCATTGAGGCAAACAACAAATTCTATCTGTTCTTTGGTGCCAACGACGTTCACCAGGGCGAGGTGGGTGGCATAGGCGTTGCCGTAGCCGACAAACCCGAGGGGCCCTATGTGGACGCGCTGGGCAAGCCGCTGATTAACGACATCGTCAATGGTGCGCAGCCCATTGACCAGTTTGTGTTCCGTGATGACGACGGCCAGTATTACATGTACTACGGAGGCTGGCGGCATTGCAACATGTGCAAGCTCAGCCCCGACCTCCTCTCCATCGTTCCCTGGCCCGATGGCCAACTGTTCCATGAGGTGACACCCAGCGAGAGTTATGTGGAAGGCCCCTTCATGCTCAAGCGCAACGGCAAGTACTACTTCATGTGGAGCGAAGGCGGATGGACAGGACCCGACTACTGTGTGGCCTACGCCATCTCTGACAGCCCCTTCGGGCCATTTAAGCGCAAGGGGAAGATATTGGAGAAGGACGAGAGCGTGGCACGCGGAGCAGGCCATCACTCGGTCATCCAGATTCCTGGCAAGGACGAGTACTACATCGTGTACCACCGTCGCCCCCTCGACAAGACCGACGGCAACTACCGCGAGACCTGCATCGACCGCCTCGTGTTCAATGCAGACGGCACCATCGCTCCCGTGAAGATGACCTTCGAGGGCGTGGAGGCACGTCCCATCAAGAAGGCTCTGCGCCAGGCCAAGAAGCACCAGACCAAGTAAACAGATACAGGGCAGGGGGACACCCTATTGCCACACGCACTTTCCCTAAGGGCATTATGCGGGAGGAAGGACATATTTGTCTTTCCTCCCGCACCGTTTTTAGGCAGATAATGCTTACCTTTGTGTTATATGACATCACCACTGACCATCTACCGGGCCTCCGCAGGCTCGGGCAAGACCTTCACCCTCACGGCAGAATACGTGGCACTGTTGCTGTCCACCCCCACAAGCCACGAGGCTGAGCACATCCTGGCTGTCACCTTTACCAACAAGGCCACAGCCGAGATGAAAGACCGCATCCTCACCTCACTTTATATTCTCGGCAACAACCTGAAGGGCAGCCAGGACATGCTGCACAAAGTCACAGAATGCCTGGAGAAGCAGGGACTCTCGCTCACGCCACCTGTCCTGCGCCAGCGGGCAAAGGCCGCGCTCAGCACAATCCTGCATGACTACAGCCACTTCAGGGTAGAGACCATCGACTCCTTCTTCCAAAGCATTCTGCGCACCCTGGCCCGTGAACTGGGACTCACATCAGGGCTGCGCGTGGAGTTGAACAGCAATCAAGTGGTGGCACGCGCCGTGGATTGTGTCATGGACCACCTCTCCGACCGGCCCGCTGTGCGCCAGTGGGTGCTCGACTATGTACGTGAGCAGATTGAGAGCAGCGACCGCTGGGATATACGCGGAGGCATGAACTCACTGGGACGGTGTATCTATGAGGAGGAATATCAGAGCAGGAAAAGGGATGAGACACACACAAACGAGGAAGAGCAGGAGCAAACCACCAACTTCAAGCGCACACTCAGAAAACTGAAGACCGAGAAGGAGGAAGCCATACGGCAGGAAGCCGCCGAACTGCTGGCACATATCAATGGGCAGGGCATGACCTTTGACCGCATCAGTTATGGGCGAAACACGTTTGAGCCATTTCTCATGCGGGCAAGCAAGATGGGCACCGATGAAGGGCGTGCCATCGCCTACAAACTGCCTGCCACGCGCATCACCGATGCGGCACAGGCACCCGAGAAACTGCTCAAGGCCTCGGACAGGAAGGACACGACCCTCATGGCCGAGGCCACAGAGACGGCCAGACGACTGGGAAACTTCTGTTCTGAATATGCCGAGGCACTGCGCATACTGAACAGCATCAGGCTGGCCCTTCACTACCTCCCGCCCCTGCGTTTGCTGGGAACCATCGAGGAGGAAGCCACAGACATATCCGCCGAGGCAGGGCAGTTCCTGCTGAGCCGCACTGCAGCCCTGCTGAGCCGCATGGTGAAGGGCAGTGACGCACCCTTCGTGCTGGAGCGTGCGGGCATCCAATTCCACCATGTGATGATAGACGAGTTCCAGGACACGAGTCGGCTACAATGGGACAACTTCCGCAGTCTGCTGCTTGAGAACCTGTCCACCGGCGGGCACAGCCTGCTCGTGGGTGATGTCAAGCAGAGCATATACCGCTGGCGGGGAGGAGACTGGGAAATCCTGCAGGGGGCCCAGAGCGACCTGCGCAACCTGTCGCCACAGCAAGTGACGCTCAACGACAACTGGCGAAGCCTACCTGTAGTGGTCAACTTCAACAACGCTTTCTTTCCACGGGCAGCCACGCTGATGGACAGCCTGGTTCCCGAAGCCCGCTTCCGCCTGACCGACATATACACCGATGTGGCACAAAGGTGTGCCCACCCCGATGGGGCACAAGGGTATGCCAGCGTGTGCCTGTACAAGAGACAGGGGCGCAACAAGCCCGACGACTACGACGAGCGCACAGTCTTGGAGATGGCACAGAGCATACGCCAACTGAGGGCACAGGGGGTGCATGAGCAGGACATGGCCATCCTGGTGCGGCGCAACAGGACAGCGGCCCAGTTGCTCTCACTCTTCCACAACCTGGCTCCCGACATTCCACTTGTCAGTGACGAAGCCTTCCTGCTCCAGGCATCAGTGTCGGTGCAGATGCTGGTGGCCGCCCTGCAGGTGGTCGCAAGCGGCATCGAGAGGGCCGACCCCGTGTCACTGCGCTACCTTATGCTGCACTACCAGCAGGATGTGCTGGGACTCGACACACAGCTCACCCAGGTGATGAGGCAGTCACCCCTGGACGTGCTGCCCGCAGCACTCACCTCACTCCGTGACCAGATGGCGCGCCTGCCGCTCCTGCTGCTCACCGAGCGGCTGTACCATGTGCTGGGGCTGGAGCATGTCAAGGGGCAAGATGCCTATGTGCTGGCTTTCATGGACGAGTTGCAGAACTACCTGCGCGACAATCCACAGGACATCCACCAGTTCCTGCAGGCATGGGACGACACGCTCTCCACACGCCCCATTCCCGGCAGCGAGACGGGTGGCATACGCATCCTTACCATACACAAGTCCAAGGGACTGGAGTACCACACCGTCTTCCTGCCCTATATGGACTGGAACATGGGCATCGACCCCTTGCTCGACAACCTGCTCTGGTGCAGTGCCACCGAGCCTCCATTTGACCAGATAGGCACGCTGCCCATACGGCTCTCCACACAGATGGAGAACAGCGTGTTTGCTCCCGACTATCAGGAGGAGATGCTCCAAAGGCGTGTCGATACCCTCAACATGATATACGTGGCCTTTACCCGCGCACGCTGCAACCTGATGATATGGGGTCTGACCTCGGCCAACGGCAAACTTGCCTGCGTGGGCGACCTCATCTTCAGCGCGCTGGAGATGACCGAGGAGGAGGATGCCCTGCGCTATGAGCAGGGCACGCCATGCGGGCGAGTGGAAAGACCACACCAGGAGAGTCAGGCTGAGGATGAGCAGGAACGACTCGCCAAGAGGATGAACATGCCCAATGACGACAGCAACGCAATAGATGCCGCAATGAGCACACAGCCTCCATCGATGTGCTTCATGCAGAGTGAGCAGGCACGCCTCTTCATGCACAGCCTGGGCGAGGAACCCGAGGAGGAGAGACGGACCGACTCCTACATTGAGACGGGCAAACTGATGCACTATGCCC
>CAVKOT010000203.1:0-5083 GCA_963658045.1 Opitutia bacterium UBA4654 | reverse complement strand
CCAATTACAGAGAGCATGTATGGAAAAGAGAAAGGGCTAAACTCTTTTGTAGAGCTCAGCCCTTATCATTAGGTCGGGATGACAAGACTCGAACTTGCGACCTCGCGCCCCCCAGACGTGTGCGCTACCAACTGCGCTACATCCCGTAACCTTGTTTTGCGCTGCAAAGGTAGGATGATTTTTCTTTCCCTCCAAATAATTTCGTAACTTTGTATCAAATTTACATGCAATTTCATCTACATCCATATATATGCGCATAAGGATTTACCCTCCAGAGAAACTTTGCCTGGACGCACAAATACCTGCAAGCAAGAGCATTAGCAACCGCGCACTCATCATCCAGGCACTGGCTTCGAGAAACGCGGCAGGAGAGCAGGCCCGAGTGGAGAACCTCTCTGACTGCGATGACACGCAGGTCATGCTGCGCGCACTGGGCGAGATGCCCGACACCATTGACATCATGGCGGCTGGCACGGCCATGCGCTTCCTCACCGCCTATCTGAGCATCACACCTGGCACGCACACCGCCACAGGCACCGAGCGAATGAGGCATCGCCCCATAGGCATACTGGTGAATGCGCTGAGGGAACTGGGTGCGGAGATAGAATATGCAGGGGAGGAGGGGTTTCCGCCCCTGCGCATCACCGGGCACAACCTGGCGGGAGGGAGGCTGGAGTTGCCTGGCAACGTAAGCAGCCAATACATCAGCGCACTGCTGATGATTGCACCCATGATGGAGCGGGGGCTCAGACTGTGCCTGACAGGCGACATCGTGAGCCGCCCTTACATCGACATGACACTGGCCATCATGGGTGACTTCGGAGCCAAGGCCAGATGGGAGGACACGCGCACGCTCCTGGTGGAGCCTGTGCCGTATGTGCCCACCCCCTATGCAGTAGAGAACGACTGGAGCGCGAGCAGTTATTGGTACGAGATGATGGCACTCACCAGAGACCCAGAGCCAGCCGTGACGCTGCATGGGCTCTTCAGCAAGAGCCTGCAGGGTGACGCTGCCATACGCGAGATATTCCTTCCCCTGGGCATTGACACCGAGTTCTTCGTGGACAAGGAGGGTGCTGAGGGAATACGCCTGGCACGCAGGGGAAAACCCTGCCAGCATTATGAGTGTGACTTCGTGCGCCAGCCCGACCTGGCACAGACCGTGGTGGTGACCTGTGTGATGATGGGGGTCACCTTCCGCTTTACAGGACTGCAAAGCCTGAAAATCAAGGAGACCGACCGCCTGACAGCACTCTGCACCGAACTGCGCAAACTGGGATTTGTGCTCAGGGAAGAGGGTGGGAACACGCTCACATGGGATGGCGAGCGCTGCCCTGCCGGCGAGCGTCCTGTCATGGACACCTATGAGGACCACCGCATGGCCATGTCGCTGGCTCCCGCCTGCATGGTCACAGGCATGCTGGAGATGAACAACCCGCAGGTGGTGAGCAAGTCCTACCCGCACTTCTGGCAGGAACTGAAAGGATTTCGCATCGAGGAGGAACAGGAAGGAGGCACACGCGAATGATTTATCTGATCACCGCCATCTGCCTGCTGGCACTGGGCGCACTGGCTGCCATGCAGTACCTGCGCCAGGGCAAGGACGCCACTCAGGAGGAGAAACCCGTCATCCCCGACACGGAATGCTGCGGACAGCATGAGGTGTGCGAGAAGGAGAGCCTGCTCTCAGCCGTGAGCAAGAAGGTGGAGTACTATGATGACGAGGAACTGGACCGGTTCAAGGGACGTGCTCCTGAGGACTACACCGAGGACGAGACCGAAGAGTTCCGCGACGTGCTCTACACCATGCGCGAGGAGGAGGTGGCCGGATGGACACGCAGCCTGCAACTGCGTGGCATCGAGTTGCCCGAAGGCGTGCGCGACGAGGTCATCCTCATCGTGGAGGAGCGCAGGCAGGCTCCACAATCCAAGCCCACAGCATAATAATATGGCACACGTACACGTTATATAATACAGGGGGCTTGCAGGCCGCCCACACCACGCTGGCCAGGCAAGGCCAACGATGCAGGAGGCGCGCCATCAGCAACAAGGAGAAGTGACGAATGGATAAGGACACACACACGAAGCACACCGGCAGATGCAGGAACGGCATCTGCCTCGTGGCATTGTGGCTCGTGGTGATGGCCCTCGCATCCTGCTCCACCAAGAAAAACACCTCGGCGACACGGTTCTTCCATGCCACCACAGCACGCTTCAACACGCTCTACAACGGCCAGGTCGCCTACAAGGAGGGACGTGAGGCACAACTCAAGGGACACGTGGAGGACTACACCCGCCTGCTGCCCATGTATGCGTGCATGGACAAGAAGACAGCCGAACTGGGCAAGGGAAACTATGAGACGGCCATCACCAAGAGCGAGAAGGCCATCAAGCTGCACAGCATCAAGAAGCGTCCGACATCCAGCGCCAACAAGCGCAAGACCCCAAAGGAGAAGGCTTACCTGGCACGCAAGGAGTTTAACCCCTACCTCTACCACGCATGGTTTCTCATGGCCGAGTCACAATTCCGCCGTGGAGAGTTCATCGAGGCGGCCAGCACCTACAACTACATCCTGCGCATCTACAGCACACAGCCCGACATCACCTGTGTGGCCAAGGCACGCCTGGCACGCTGCTATGTGGCCCTGGGATGGGCCTACGATGCCGAGGACATCCTGGGCAAGATGAGGCGGGACAGCACCACACGCCAGGGCACCATCGAGAAGGAGAACACCGAGGCGGCCTACAGGATACTCACAGGCCAATACAAGGAGGCTATCCCATGCCTGCGCACGGCCATCAAGCACACCAGGGGGAAGATAGAGCGGGCACGCCTGAACTTCCTGCTGGGGCAACTCTACCGCGAGACAGGTGACAACACACTGGCCTACAAGGCACTGAGCAAGGTGCGCAAGGCGAGTCCGCCCTATGAGATGTCATTCAACGCAAGCATCCTGCAGACCGAGGTCATGCCCAAGGGAAAGTTCAGCCAGATGATCTCGCGGCTGAGGCGAATGGCCAAGAGCGACAAGAACAAGGACTACCTGGACCAGGTGTATTACGCCATGGGCAACATCTACCTGGGCGTGCAGGACACAGCCCACTGCCTGGGGGCATGGGAGAAGGGCGTGGCCGAGGCCACCAAGAGTGGCCCCTCCAAGGCCATGCTCCTGCTGCGCCTAAGCCAGATGTACTGGCAGAGGGAGGACTACATCAATGCGGCACGCACCTACAAGGACTGCGTGGCCATCCTCGACAAGGAGCATCCCGAGCGCAAGGAGAGCGAGCGCAGGAGTGCGATACTCACTGAGCTGGAGCCTCATCTGAGCACCATCAAGCTGCAGGACAGCCTGCAGGCACTGGCCCGCATGACCGAACCGGAATATACAGCAGCCATCGACCGCGTGATAGAGGCTCTGAAAAAGAAGGAGAAGGAGGAGGAGAAGAAGGCGGCACGCAATGGCACGGCCACATCCACCGGCAAGCCCCAGAATGGCAATGCCTCCAGCGGCACACAGAAGACACAACAGACCCCGACAGGCAACACGGCCAGCGGGCAGAAGGGAGCATGGTACTTCTACAACCCAGCCATGGTGAAGAAGGGGGCCGAGGAGTTCCACAAGCGGTGGGGACAGCGTCCCAACGTGGACTACTGGCGCATCAGCAACCGCCAGTCACTGCCCGGAGGGGATGAGGCAGGCGGAGCGCAGGTGAGCGAGGAGCAGGCTGACAGCCTGTATGGAGCAGGCGGGACAGAGAGTGCCGACCAGGAGGAACAGGCACGCAAGGACTCCCTGGCCAACGACCCGCACAACCGTGAGTTCTACCTCAAGCAGATACCCTTTACCGAGGAGCAGATGGCCGCCTCCAACGAACAACTCTCCGAGGCCCTGTACCAGGCAGGCATACTGGAGCAGGAGCGGCTTGAGAACTTCCCCCTGGCCGAGAAGACCATGCTGCGGCTGCTCGCTGACTTCCCTGACAGGGATGGTCTCGACGACATCTATTACCACCTGTTCCTGCTCTACGGACGCATCGGCAAGCCCGACGAGGCAAGGAAGTACCGCGACCTCCTGCTCACGGAATACCCAGGAGGCAAACTGGCCTCACTGCTGGGAAGCCCCTACTACGAGATGATAGCCAGGCAGGGCAAGCACATGGAAGACTCTGTCTATGCCCAGGCTTACCAGTCCTACCTGCAGGGTGACTATGCCCAGGTGGAGCGCAACTACGCCTTCAGCACCGAGAACTTCCCCCAGGGAGCCAACCGCGCACGCATGATGTTCGTCCGCGCCATGGCCAACCTCTATGGCGGGGAGCGTGACACCTTCCTGGTCACCCTCAAGGAGGTGATAAAGAAGTACCCCAAGGAAGAGGTCACAGCACTGGCCAACGCCATCGTCAAGGGGCTGGATGAGGGACGCCAGCTCATGGACGAGCGGTATGACGCCAGCAGCATCTGGTCACGACGCTCGCGCCAGGAGGGTGCGGACAGCACCGACGCGGCCAAGCAACTCTCTGACGAGCGCTACTCCAACTTCGTCTTCCTGCTGGCCTACCCCACTGCCAGCCTTGACGAGGACCTCTTGCTCTACGAGATGGCACACTATAACTTCACCAGTTACATGGTGCGCAACTTCGACATCGAGATTACCGAGGACCGTGGACTTCGCCTCATGGCCATCAAGGGCTTCCTCTCCTATGACGAGGTACACGCCTATGCCCAGAAGTTATATGCCGACAAGCACATGGGCACCCTGCTCAAGGGCATACGCTCGCTGCTTGTCTCGGAGGAGAACCTGAAACTCATAGGCACGGAGTACAGTTTCGATGACTATAAGAAATTCTACGACTCGCACTTCGCACCCATGCAGGTGCCCGAGGACTTGCAGATAGACGAGCCCACCGACCTCAAAATCATCGACCCCGACGACGTGGTGCCCGAGAACGAGCAGGAGGGCGGAGAGACCGACGAGTCAGATGACGACGACTTCCCCTACGGCTTCTAATCCAGGGGACACATTAACAATGAAAGGGACACACAATATGGCTGCATACAAACTCCTATGGGTCGATGACGAGA
>CAVKOT010000202.1:0-5099 GCA_963658045.1 Opitutia bacterium UBA4654 | reverse complement strand
GCACAAGGCAATGGCCGAGATAGGCGTTGCCCCATGGGACACAGCGGTCATCTCGGGCATCGGCTGCTCGAGCCGCCTGCCTCACTACATGGCCACCTATGGCATGAACACCATCCACGGACGCGCTGCCGCCATAGCCACTGGCTGCAAGGTGGCCAATCCCAACCTCACCGTATGGCAGGTGAGCGGTGACGGAGACGGCCTGGCCATCGGCGGCAACCACTTCATCCACGCCAACCGCAGGAACATCAACCTCAACATGATACTGCTCAACAACCGCATCTACGGACTCACCAAGGGGCAGTACAGCCCCACGAGCCCTCGTGGCTTCGTGAGCAAGAGCAGCCCCTACGGCACGGTGGAGGACCCCTTCCGCCCCGCCGAGCTGTGCTTCGGAGCACGCGGACACTTCTTTGCACGCGCCGTGGCTACCGACGCGGCCGGCACTGTGGAGATTCTGAAGGCCGCCAATGAGCACAAGGGCGCCAGCGTGTGCGAGATACTGCAGAACTGCGTCATCTTCAACAACGGCACGCACGATGCCGTATATACCAAGGAAGGACGTGCCAAGAACGCCATCTATGTGCGTCACGGCGAGCCACTCATCTTCGGCGAGAACCGCGAGTTCGGACTCATGCAGGAGGGCTTCGGCCTCAAGATAGTGAAGCTGGGCGAGAACGGCATCACCGAGAAGGACATCCTGGTGCACGACGCGCACTGCCAGGATGACACACTGCAGCTCAAACTGGCCCTGATGGGCAACGGCGACGGGTTCCCTGTCGCGCTGGGTGTCATCAGGGATGTGGAGGCTCCCACCTATGATGACTGCGTGACAGCACAGGTCGAGGAGATAAAGGCCAAGAAGCCCTACCACACCTTTGAGGAACTCCTGGAGACCAACGACATCTGGGAGGTGAAGTGAGCGCAGGCCACAAGAGAGAGAATCACAACAACAGAAGAAACCCCTAATCATTCGATGAACTTTGTAGAAGAACTTACTTGGAGAGGCATGATCCACCAGATGATGCCAGGTACAGAAGAGTTGCTCAACCGCGAGACCGTGACGGCATACGTGGGCATCGACCCCACGGCCGACAGCCTGCACATAGGCCACCTGTGTGGCGTGATGATACTGCGCCACTTCCAGCGCTGCGGCCACAAGCCCCTGGCACTGGTGGGCGGAGCCACAGGCATGATAGGCGACCCCAGCGGAAAGAGCCAGGAGCGCAACCTGCTAACCGAGGAGACGCTGCGCCACAACGTGGCGTGCATCAAGGCACAGCTGGCCAGATTCCTCGACTTCGAGAGCGACGCGCCCAACAGAGCCGAGCTGGTCAACAACTATGACTGGATGAAGGACTACTCCTTCCTCGACTTCGCACGCGAGATAGGCAAGTGCATCACCGTGAACTACATGATGGCCAAGGACAGCGTGAAGCGCAGGCTGAACGGAGAATTCCAGGACGGCATGTCATTCACCGAGTTCACCTACCAGCTGCTGCAGGGCTATGACTTCCTGCATCTGTACCAGACCAAGAACTGCAAGCTGCAGATGGGCGGCAGTGACCAGTGGGGCAACATCACCACAGGCACCGAGCTCATACGCCGCAAGCTGGGCAATGACAACGAGGCGTTCGCCCTCACCTGCCCCCTCATCACCAAGGCCGACGGCAAGAAGTTCGGCAAGACCGAGAAGGGCAACATCTGGCTCGACCGCAACCGCACATCGCCCTACGCCTTCTACCAGTTCTGGCTCAACGTGGCAGACGAGGACGCCGAGCGCTACATCAAGATATTCACATCGCTGGACCGCGCCACCATCGAGGAGCTGATAGCCCAGCACCGCCAGGACCCTGGCCAGCGACTGCTGCAGAAGCGGCTGGCCGAGGAGGTGACCGTGATGGTGCACAGCCGCGAGGACTACGAGGCCGCCGTGGAGGCCAGCAGCATCCTCTTCGGCAAGAGCGCCCGGGAGAGCCTGGTGAAACTGGACGAGCAGACACTGCTGGACGTGTTTGCAGGCGTGCCGCAGTTCACCTTCGACCGCTCGCTGCTCGCTGGCGAGGGCGTGAAGGCCGTGGACCTCACCGTGGAGCACACGCAGTGCTTCGCCAGCAAGGGTGAGATGCGCAAGCTCACCCAGGGCGGCGGCGTGAGCCTCAACAAGGAGAAGCTCACCGCCCACGACCGCCCCGTCACCGAGGCCGACCTCCTGGATGACAAGTATCTGCTTGTCCAGCAGGGCAAGAAGAAGTACTTCCTGCTCATCGCAAAATAAAAAGGAAGCACATTTACTTGCGGGATAGAGCGGAAACGCCTATCTTTGCACCCACAATCCACATCGTTTTGGACTGGGTAGGATTGGGCTATGGTGTAATGGTAGCACAAGACATTTTGGTCGTCTTAGTTCTGGTTCGAAACCGGATAGCCCAACCCAAGAGAAGCATGGCAGCGCACTGAGTCGCATGCCATGCTTTCTTTCTTTATACCATGAAAGAAAGCAGAGGTCATCAAGGATGAAACTCCATTGCCAGACGCACCGCGCTGCATCACCAAGCACAGCGGCATGCAGAGGCCAACACAGCGGCATGTGAAAGCAGACGCAGCGGCATGCAAAGCCCAACGCATCGTGATGCGTCAATCCCTCCTCCCCCCCTGGGGGAGGTCGGGAGGGGGCTCTTCCCTGCCGCATGGACAGAAAGGGGGCGTGTCCGCAGCCATCTTGTGCAGCGGACACGCCCCCTTTGAGTCTTTGTTCAATGAGAGTCTGCCAGGGCGGTTTACAGGGCCATGTCGGCTCCTGCCTTGAACTTCACCACCTTCTTTTCGGCGATGGTGATAGATGCGCCAGTGGCAGGATTCACGCCCTGGTGGGCAGCGCGTGTGGCCACCGAGAATGTTCCGAAACCTATCAGAGCCACCTTGTCCTCCTTCTTCACTGCGCCAGCGATAGCCCCGAGAGTAGCCTCGACTGCCTTTTTGGCATCCATTTTGCTCAGACCAGCCGTCTCGGCCACCTGCGCGATGAGTTCTGTCTTGTTCATAGTGATGTTAATTAAGTTTTCTTATAGTATATTCCGTTACTTGACAGCAAATATAGGGATTGTTGGCATGCCAGCCAAGTGTTTTCTCAAAAAAGTGGCGTGTAATGCCGCACAAACGCCTCGATAAGGTCTGTTTACGGCATAATAACGCTATAAAAGTATTATCTTTGCACCCAGAAACACAGAATATTCCATTTTGATTATGAATTACATGCCCCCCGTCACCAAGAACCTGCTCATCATCAACGTGCTCTTCTTCCTGGGCCGATATGTGGCCTCGCTCTACGGCATCGACCTGGAGGATGCGCTGGGACTGCACTTCGTGCTTGCCTCACACTTCCACCTCTACCAGGTGTTCACCTATATGTTCATGCACGCCAACTTGGCCCACATCTTCTTCAACATGTTTGCCGTGTGGATGTTCGGCTGCACGATAGAGAACCACATGGGCTCGCGCCGCTACCTTCTCTACTATCTCACCTGCGGCCTGGGTGCCGCCGTGGCCCAGGAGGTGGTGCAGTTTGTCCAGTATGCCTACATGGGGCTGGGCACCTATGAGACCGTGCGCGCGGCAGGCAGCATGATTCCCATGGGCGAGTACCTCAACATGTGGACCACCGTGGGAGCCTCGGGAGCCGTCTATGGCATCCTGCTCGCCTTCGGCATGACCTTTCCCGACAACAGGATATTCATCTTCCCCCTGCCCATCCCCATCAAGGCCAAGTACTTCGTGGCAGGCTACGCCATCATCGAGTTGCTCTCGGGGCTGAGCTCGTCCAGTGACGGCGTGGCCCACTTTGCCCACCTGGGCGGCATGCTCTTCGGACTCCTGCTGCTGCTCTACTGGAGAAACGGGGGCGGGCAAGGCCACAGCGGCAATGACTGGTATGGCACCGGGGGCCACTACGACCGTGGCCGTGGCGGCCGCATGAGCCAGTGGTTCGCCTCGCTCAGGAAGCACGCCCAGCGTCCCAGGATGAAGGTGACACGGGGCGGAAAGTTCGGGCAGGACATGGACTACCGCGATGCCGAGCGCCAGGACGAGCAGGAGATGGACCGCATACTGGACAAGATACGCAAGGGCGGCTACGATCGGCTGAGCGAGGAGGAGAAGCGCCGCCTATTCGACATCAGCAACCGCCACAAGTGACACCCACTATACATTATATATTATACCGCCATATCCACCGATGAACAAGAGACAGCCGAGTTCCCTGGGACGCGTCCTGCGGGGAGTGCTTGTGGGAGCCAACATCGCCACCATACTGCTCCTGTGGGCCAGCGTGCTCAGCACCTTCCTTCCGCCAGACCGCTACCCCCGCCTCTCCCTGCTGGGGCTGGCCTTCCCGGTGTTCCTTGTCTCTGACTGCGTGTTCCTCATCGTGTGGCTGCTCTTCCGTGCCCGCATGGCATGGCTGCCCGCCGTGGGGATGCTCGTGACGGGCAGTTTCGTGCTGGACTACTGCCCTGTGAACGGTCACGGCGAGGTGGGTGACAGCGCACTGTGTGTCCTGTCCTACAATGCGGGCGGTGTGGCCGACCAGGAGGGGAGGGACTCCTTCTGGAGTTACCTCGACAGGATGCACCCCGACATCGTGTGCCTGCAGGAGATAAGCCCCACGTGGTTTGACACCGACGAGGCCAAGGCCGACATGAAACGGCTGCACCTCACCGGCATGGGCACGAAGGGCACCTACGTGCTGAGCCGATGGCCCATGCGCGAGGCGGGCATCAACATCCAGTATGAGACGAGGGGCAACAGCAGCTATGCCTGTTGGGTGCTCCACGGACGCGACAGCATACTCGTGGTGAGCAACCATCTGGAGAGCAACCGACTCTCCAGCGAGGAGAAGGACGAGTACCGGCAAATCATACACGACCCCAAGGGTGACATGGTGAGACACGAGGGGCGTGCCCTGGCCGGCAAACTGGCCCAGGCCGCGCGGCTGCGCGGGCCCCAGGCCGACAGCCTCTGCGCACTGGTTGACAAGTACTCGGCCCACCCGATGATCGTGTGCGGCGACTTCAATGACACCCCCATCTCCTACACCTACC
>CAVKOT010000201.1:0-5126 GCA_963658045.1 Opitutia bacterium UBA4654 | reverse complement strand
GTGTCCATCCAGCATATTGGTTCCACTGAGACCGCGATATTGGGGGCCATGGAGCCCATCACCGCAGTGGTAGTTGGTGTCACAGTCTTCTCTGAGCGCATTACCCCGCAAAGTGCCTTTGGCATCCTGCTCATTGTGGTGGCAGTCACCATTGTGGTGGCAAAGGGCAAGAAGCGTGAGGCATAGAGGACTTCCCAATCTGATATCCTTTCAAGTGTCCCGTAAGGGCAGTGGCATACATCTTTGGAGCGGCTGCCTTTGCGGGACACCTTGTTTTTATCCAGGCAAGCAGAGTCTGTCTTTTCCTGGATTCACTAGACACTTTTCTCTTTCACAAACTGGATTAGTGGACACAAGTGCCAAAGTCACCCTGGACAGATAGACACTGTCTTGTCCGGGGAAAGGCAGTATAACTGACTTTCCCATTTCAATTATACTGCCCGGCCTCACGCAGTAGTACTGCCTTGGGAAAGTCAGTAGTACTGCCTTTTCTGTTCCAGTCTTCTCGGGAAATAGTCCAGGCATTTCTTGTGGACTCGGAGAAATGTCCGTAACTTTATGTGTTCAAATTAAACTAAAGGAAAATATAAGCATAACCATGCGTAGAGAAATAGCGACGAGAGTAAGGCGGACGCTTGCTCTTTTGTTTGTGCTTGTCCTCACCTTCGGAACCGCTTCGGCCCAGGAGTCGGGGGACAAGGAGATGGGTGCGTTGCCCCTGGGCTTTGTTGAGAGTTGGACAGGCCGCGTCCTGTTCAACCCTGAGGGAGGCTACAATGGACAGTTCAACAACATGGAGAGTGAGATACATGGCTGGGAACAACTTTACGAGGCGCAGCCGGGGGACGTTTACACGATATCCTTGCCCACGGCAGCCCGCGGTGCGGACAATGCCCGCGTGCAGTTCCATGCTCCCATCACCTTGCTCGCCGGACACAAGTACCAGGTGAGAGCCGTGCTCATGGCTGACCATGACATACCAGGAGTGCAGTTCTCGGTAAGCCAGAATGACGCGGATGCCAATTGCCTGGCCAGGATTACGAAGAATGTCATGGCTGGCCAGCCAATGACCCTTGCCCAGTTCAGCCTTGACGGCATTGATGCCAGCATGGTCAAGTTGGACTTCCGCTTTCCCACCCAGGAGGACAGCACCACGGTCACCATCTCCCGAATCAGAATCTATGACCAGACGGCCCATCGTGAGCTCTGGACAGGCACCTCATACTTCAACTGGCTTTACTATGCCAGCCCCGCCACGGGCAAACGCATCCAGGACATGACGGTCAAGGGCAGGCAGGAGACGCTCTCATGGACCCAACCTGACTTTGATGACTCGGCATGGCCGTCGGCAGCCATGCCCATAGGAAACCTGGACTACATGCCTGGGGTGAGAACGGAATGGCCTGGCACAGACAACACAAACCTGTGGATACGCCGTAACTTCACCCTCAGGGAAGTAAATCCGCGCACGAGATACACCCTGCAGGTGTGCCACGATGACAGTTACCGCATCTACGTCAACGGGCATCTGCTTGCCTCGGACAAGGGATGGACTGTCGGGAGGGACTATACCAGCATCCCTGTTCCCAGCACCCTGCTGCGTGAGGGAAACAATGTGGTTGCCACCTATATCCAGCAGAACTGGGGTGGACGCCTCTTTGACTGCGGAATGGCGATAGAGCGGGACTTCTATGAGGAGTCGGACGCTGATGCCGACCCCACCCGGCTGGTCATCAACGAGGTGCAGGTGCGCAACATCGACCAGTATATCGACTGGTCATTCAACTATGGCAGTTGGATAGAACTCTACAATCCCACCGACAAGCGCATCCCGCTCACGGGACTCTGGCTGAGTGTCGATGGGAGTGAGCCACGCCAGTTCCAGTTGTCCCAGGAGGCTGGCGTCGTGCCGGCCAAGGGATGGAAGACCCTGTTCTTCGGCCACTACAAGGACGATGGTGTCTATGGGGACAAGGCCGGCAGGCAGGTTCGGCTGAAACTCTCCAACGATGGAGGCACAGTCCTGCTCTCCACCCAGGAGGGCACGCCCATTTCCTCGGTCACCTATCCGCAGCCCATCGCCCGTTGTTCCTATGCCCGCACCATTGATGGCGGTGACCAGTGGGGCACGACTGGCCATCCCACTCCTGCGGCCACCAATGCCACCTCCAGTTTTTCTGCCACACGCCTTGCTGCCCCAGAACCCAGCGTGGAGTCCTGCCTGTTCTCTGACCCCATCACCATGTGTGTCCCCATTCCCCAGGGCTGTACCTTGCGTTACACCATCGATGGCAGCACGCCCACGGCAAGCCATGGCTATGTGAGCAGGACTGGAAAGTTTGTGGTTACCTCCACGCTCATCATGCGCTTTGTGCTCCTGGCTGACGGTTTCCTGCCCAGCGAGGTGGTCACGAGCTCCTATATCTTGAGGGACAAGGACTTCACCATGCCTGTGCTCTCCGTCACCACCGCCCCTGACAACCTGTATGGCGACAGCATAGGCGTGTATGTGGATGGTGTGAATGGTGTGGAGGGACGGAATCATGGGAAGTCCAACCGCAACATGGACTGGGAGCGTCCCGTAAACATCGAACTGATGGGCACTGACGGCAAGGTGCTGCTCAACCAGGAGGCCGAGTTCAAGGTCTCGGGCGGATGGAGCCGGCACTTCATGCCAGCCTCATTCAAACTGAAGGCCAGCAAGACCTATGAGGGGCGCAAGAGCCTGGATGCCGTGCTCTTCCCTGGCAAGCCCTATAACAAGTACAAGCAGATACTCGTGCGCAATGGCGGCAATGACAACGAGAACAGCCAGGCAGGCCGTGTCACTGATGCCATCACCCAGCAGATACTCATTGACAGCCAGTTCCTGATTGACGCACAGGACATGCAGCCCGTGCATGTGTTCTTCAATGGCAAATACATCGGGCTGCTCAACATGCGCGAGCCGAGCAACCGCTACCATGGCACGGCCAACTATGGTTATGACGACGACCAGATGGATGCCTTTGAGTACTCCAACGGTTATGTGCAGACGAGCGGCACCCAGGATGCCTTCGATGCCTGGCTCAGACTCTCATACCAGGCTGGCGACTCGGCCTCCTATACCCGGCTATGCCAGATGGTTGACATGGACGAGTACACCAACTACTGGGCAGCAGCCGCCTACATCGGCTCCATCGACTGGATTACCAACAACAACAATGTGAAGGGCTACCGCTCCCTACCCGACGGCAAGTTTCACCTGGTGCTGCTGGACCAGGACCATGGCTGGAACAGTTGCACGGCACTGTCCTCATTGGAGGGCAACCGTGGCAACGAGTTGCTTGCTATCTACAACAATATCAAGCAGAACCCACAATGGCGGCGCAAGTTTGTGACCGCCTTCTGCCTGGCGGACGGCAGCATCTTTGGCAGTGGGCACAGTGTGCTGGTTGGCGACAGCATCTGCCGCATGGTGTCCGGGCCACTTGCCTATGAGGGACGCAACCCCTGGAGCACCTACGGCAAGTTCCGCAGCATCATGTCGGACAAGTCTTACCGGAAGCAGCGCATGGATGACCTGCGCAAGAATTATGGCCTGGGTGCCGGCATGAGGGTGGCCTTTGAGGCAAATGTTCCAGGCGCATCCTTCCGCGTGGATGGCCAGCCAGTGCCCTACAGCAAGTTTGACGGCACGCTATTTTCCCCAGTCTGCATCGAGGCATCAGCCCCGGCTGGCTACAACTTTGTAGGCTGGAGACAGCCTGGTGCCGACAGCACTCTTGTCTCCACAAGCCGCATGCTCACCCTTGACGATGACCATGACCTGAGTCTTGAGGCCGTCTTCACACCCCTTCGCCCCTCGGCTCTCATCCCGGCGGGAGCACATCCCGTGGTCATCAATGAGGTGTGCGCGCACAACAGCATCTTCCAGAACGACCTCTTCAAGCGCGCTGACTGGGTGGAACTTTACAACACCACCTCCCATGACATTGACCTCACGGGCATGTACCTAAGCAACTCCCCCACCAATCTCTGCCAGGCAGTCATCACAGCAGCCACGGCAGGAGGCAGCGCCATCATCCCCGCCCATGGGCACAAGGTCATCTGGATGGACAAGGCCGAGGGGCTCACACAGTTGCATGCCCCCTTCAAGTTAAGGAACGAGGATGGCGGTATCCTCATGCTCACTGCGTCTGACCAGTCCTGGAGCGATACCCTGCGCTATGACAGGCACGATGGTGGCCAGAGTGTGGGACGTTATCCTGACGGTGGCAAGCGTGTCTTCCTCATGCAGCATCCAACGATAGGGAAGGCAAACTGGTTGACAGAGAGTGCGCAATGGCAGTATGGCGAGGATGTGAACTTCGATGACTCCCGCTACCCCACCTCCATCATCCCCGTCTCCTCTGCCACCACCTCTCCCATCGTGCGCACGGAATACTTCACCGCCGATGGTCTGAGACTCCCATTCCCGCAGCGTGGCCTGAACATCCTGCGTCACATCCACGAGGATGGCACGGTGAGCGTGAGCAAGGTGGTGCTCAATGGGAAGTGAAAAGTAATGGCCGCCCAAGTTCTCGCGGAGTGCGAAGTTTGGGCGGCCAGATTGTATTTGTGAGGGGGGGGCGTCACTTGTCGAACATCTGCACGATGGGCACAGTCTTCTCTATATTCTCCCGGTTCATATAGCGGTAAGTACCTATCTGTCTCAGGCACATTCCCTGGGGAATGGTAATCTTTTGGTCATCATAGTAAGAGCCCCCCTCCATAGCCTGCAGGGCAACCACGGTGCCATAGTTTCCATGGTCTTGCACCATGGCCAGGGCACTTCCATCAGGTAATACCTGAATGACTTTGAGTTCTTGGGCATCAACCACTTGCTGTGGCCGCTCATACATCACGACATTGCTGTCTGTGGAACCCACACTTCCACGTCTTGCTGCAATAACGATGCAAATTGCGAAGGTAAGCACGATGCCTGTGACAATACCGCCAAGGTACGTCAGAACAAATTTTGTTTTTGTTGTCATAAGTTAGTGAAATTAATGGTTAGTGAATTTTTATGCTTATGTTAGTCTGTCTGATAAATTCTCCAAACACCCCGGTTCTTTTCTTCTATATTCCATTGCACTTGCCACACC
>CAVKOT010000200.1:0-5208 GCA_963658045.1 Opitutia bacterium UBA4654 | reverse complement strand
GCTCTATGCAGGATGGAGTCGTGCATGCAGACATACGCAACAGCAACCACCCCAAGTCGTCCGCGGACAAGAGTGGCCATGGGGTAGGGTTGCAACTGGTTCGCCGCCGTCTCGAACTGCTTTATCCAAGGCGGTTCCGCTGGGAACAAGGCATAGACCGGGAACATAACGAATATTATTCATTGCTAACTATACATACAATATGAACAAGATTACATGCGCCATCGTTGACGATGAGCCATTGGCAAGGGCACTGCTTGAGAGTTATGTGCAGAAGACTCCGTTCCTCACCTTGAAGGGACAGTATGACAGCGCATCGTCGGCCTTGCGTGACCTCATATCAGCCCCTGTTGATGTTGCATTCCTTGACATACAGATGCCAGACCTGGACGGCATGCAGTTCAGCCGAATGCTGCCCAGCCACACACGGGTTATCTTCACCACAGCCTTCAGTGAGTATGCGGTGGAGGGTTTTCGGGTCAATGCCCTTGACTATCTGAAGAAACCCATCAACTACAATGAGTTCCTTGAGAGTGTCAACAAGGCCATGGCATGGTTCTCACAGTCGAATGTGGTCTCGCACGATGATGCCAAGGACAGTGCGGGCACAGTCCAGGCCGACAATTTCATCTATGTGAAGAGTGACTACAAACTTGTGCGCATCCTCTTTGACAAGATACTCTATGTCGAGGGACTCAAGGATTACCTGAAGATATACCTTGAGGACAGCCGCCCGGTGATGACGCTCATGAGCATGAAGTTGCTGGAGGAGAAACTTCCCTATCCCAGGTTTATGCGCATACATCGCTCTTATCTGGTGCAGATGAGCAAGGTGACCAGCATCAACAAGGGGGCTTTGACCATCGCCTCGGAGCAACTGCCCATTAGCGACGGCTACAAGGAGGAACTCCAGAAGTTTGTGGCCAACCATCTGCTATAAGGATGGTGCAGTACAACGACAAGTAAACAAATAAAAACAAATGATATGAAAAAGATTCTCTTAGCATTGTTCGCGCTGCTCTCCATTACTGCAGGAGCAAAGTCAAATGTCGATTCCAAATATCTTGCTGGTGCTGTTCCCGAGGAGAACGGCATGGTCGTGTTCCGCAAGTCATTCCGTGTGCCCGGTAAGGGACAGGACGAGGTGCTTGCGCGCATGAGGGACTTCATTGCCAATGACCTGGTGGGCAAGGCCATCGAGGGGCTGCGCACCCGTGTGATTTCCGATGGCCAGGCCGACGGCCAGATTGTGGCTCGTGTGGAGGAGTGGATGGTCTTCAAGAGCAAGCCACTCTATCTTGACCGCACCCGTTTCCGTTACCAAGTGTCGGCCAAGGTGACTGGTGACAAGGTGGACATGGAGATTTCACAGATTTCCTATTACTATGGTGAGCAGACTGATGGCACCAAGGGTGAGTCCTACAAGGCCGAGGAGTGGATTACCGACCAGGCTGCGCTTGCAAAGTCAGGCACGAAACTCTATCCACGTAGTGGCAAGTTCCGCATCAAGACCATAGACCGTGCCAACGAGATCTTCGCGCTTGCCATCGACAAGTTTGAGGAAAAACGCACGGTGGAGGTACGCTCTGGAGTGGTGGTGAGCGAGTGACGCCTGCCTCCATTGTCAGATGCCCGGAGTAAGATGACATCATACAATGCGGTTGTTCGCACCATGACATTTGGGGCGAAACACCCACCTAACGGCCGCATGGCCATATCATAGTTGCACATGACGCAGACAGACATGGAACAGAATAGGGAAAAGGAACTGGAACGCATACGCCGCAAGAGGCGTAGGCTGGGCGACCACCAGGGCTTGAGGCAGGCTTTGAACATGATATTCCTGCTGCTGGCCGCTGTGGGTCTCGTGCTCTATTTCTGTTCTGACAATTATCACATAGCAGCCCTCGCCGTTATCGGCGCGGGCATGCTGTTTAAGGTGGGCGAGTTCTTCGTCCGCTTCTTTATGTAAAGGAGGGGTATGCAGACGATATTGAAATACAGATGCTTATTGCTCCTATTGTGCCTTATGGCCAGCCTCATGCCTGTCGCACGGGCTCAGATGCCCCTGCGCAGTGCCAATGGAAGTGGTGAGAATGTCCCTCGCTCTGTTGATAGCGAGCAGGACGAGGGCTCACGCACGACCTGGGGACGCGACAGCACCAAGCACAAGAAGTCGAAGCCCATACCCGTGGGACAGTTCCAATGGCGTGTGGATCGCAGGCTGGGCACAGTAATAGATGCCGAGAACAATGATACGGTGGTGCATAACTTCCAGAACTTCAATAATACGGAAGGCTACACCGGACACTACAACTTCCTGGGCAATGTGGGCTCCCCGCGACTGAGCCGTGTCTTCATGGAGCGTGAGCAGGGGGATGACTTCCTCTTCCTGCAGCCCTTCAGTTTCTTCCGCACGGCACTGCAGGATTTCCGTTTCACCAATACCCTCAGCCCCATAACCAACCTTGCCTACCATAAGTGTGGCAACAGCCAGAATGGAGAGGACCGTGTGAGGGCCTATTTTGCCTCGAACATCAACAAAGTCTCCGGTCTGGGCTTCAAACTGGACTATCTTTATGGACGTGGCTACTACAATAGCCAGGCCAACAGCATGTTTGGCAGCACCTTCTACGGATACCACCGTGGAGAGCGGTACAACATACATGCCTATGTCAATGTCAATGATATGAAGATGGGTGAGAACGGTGGCATCGAGAATGATGACTACATAGAGAACCCCCAGAGTTTCCAGCAGAAGTACTCCAGTAAGGATATTCCCGTCATGCTCAGCCAGACGTGGAACCGCAACCACGAGCAGAACTTCTACCTCACGCACAAGTACAACCTCGGTTTCTATCGCGAGATAGAGGTGCCCGACTCTCTCAAGCCCACTCCGCCATCGGCTGGTGAACTCCTGGCCTCCCTGCCTGACAGCCTTCAGCAAGTGCTTCGTGAGGACAGCGTCGCACGTCTGGCCATGGTTGACTCGCTCCTCAGGCAGTGGCAGAGCCAGCAGCTTGCCCCCCAGGAGTTTATTCCCGTCACCAGCATCATACACACGCTGGACGTGCGCCGGCTCAATCACAACTATGTGGCACACAGCACTCCCGATGACTACTACACCCACCATTACTTCGGCCAGTGGTCTGACGTCTATGACAAGACCCGTTCCCTGGCAGTGCGCAATACGGTGGGAGTGGCCTTGCGTGAGGGATTCAACAAGTGGGCACAGATGGGCATCACGCTCTTTGGCACACATGAGCTTCGCCATTACAACATGGCCGACTGGACTCCACAACTGGACACGGTGGGCCGGCGCAAGTATGTCGAGAACGACATCTCGGTGGGCGGAGAGTTGGCGCGCACGCAAGGCAAGCTCATCCACTACAATGTCAATGGCGAGGTGTGGCTCGTGGGGCAGAGGAGTGGAGACTTCAGTGTGGATGGCAACATCGACCTGGGCATGCGCGTGGGACGCAAGGACAGTCTGGCTGTCAATGTGCACGCCTATGTCAAGCACCAGACTCCAGACTTCTACTATCGCCATTACCACTCCCAGAGTGCCTGGTGGGACAACACGCTCGACCGTGAGTTGCGCACGCGCATCGAGGGTTCGCTGCGACTGAGAAGGGTGGGTACACGTCTCAACGTGGGCTTTGAGAATGTCGCCCATTATACTTACTTCGGCATGCAGAACACACTGAAGGACAGCACCAAGGTGGGGAGCCTGGTTCCTGGTGACTACACCCGCGCTGTGGCAGTGAGGCAGACGGGCGGAAGCGTGCAGGTGCTCAGTGCCACACTGGGGCAGGACCTCAAGTTCGGACCGGTCCACTGGGACAGCGAGGTCACTTACCAGCAATCCACCGACAAGGTCGCGCTCCCCTTGCCACAGGTGACCCTTTACACCAATGTCTATCTGCTCTTCCACATAGCCAAGGTCTTGAGGGTGCAGTTGGGTGGTGACATGCGCTATTTCACCTCCTACTATGCCCCCGATTATTCCACTTCCGTGGGGCAGTTTGCCGTGCAGGATGCCCAGAACGCACGCGTGAAGATTGGCAACTATCCCATTGTGAACGCCTATGTCAACCTGTATCTGAAGCACTGTCGCCTGTATGTGGCCATGAACCACGTCAATCAGGGTTCGGGGCATGCCTTCTGGGCTCCCCATTATCCCATCAATCCGCGCACCTTCCACTTCGGACTGAGTTGGAACTTCTTCAATTGAGCACAAGCCTTCATCCCTGACCTCTGGGGGGCGCAGCCTTCCTGCCGGGGGCACAAAGAGGGTGTGCCATAATGCTGGCAATGCGCCCCGAAGGGGCAGTCCGCTCATAGCCCGGGGCAATGTCCTGGTTAAAACGAAAGAAGAATACGATACGCCGCGAAGGGGCAAAAGCATTCATACCCTATGCTTTTGCCTCTTCGCGGCGTATTTTGTGAATTGTCTGGATTACCCGGAATGTTGTTCTGGACAGTGTGCTTTTAGGGCTTTCAGCCCACATTGTCGGCGTTTTGACACGCCCTCAATTCTCTCCCCACACCCATGTATGCCGATACCGGTTTTCACGCATGCCCCTGCGTGACCACTTGCATGCCCCTGCGTGACCACTTGCATGCCCCTGCGATGAGTCACGCATGCCCCTGCATGGGCCATCGCACCGCGCTGCCTTTTGGGGGCAAGAACTCCTCCCCCTTGGGGGAGGCTGGGAGGGGGCTCTACACCTCTGACTCGCGCGCCTTTACGCTCCCCCAGAAGAGCATGTGGCAGAAGGCCCTCACCATGATGGCCACCAGCACAAACACCGTGCCTATGATATCCGCCACAAACAGCACGAGCGGCCACAGGGGCGGAACCATCAGCGTGTCGCCATCCTGTATGGTGAGCCACGCCTTGGCCGACACGATGCCTGTGACCACCGAAGGCAGCATCCCGGGCACCACTATCAGCAGGGTGAGCATGAAGAGAAGCAACTGAAATGGGAACAGGCTGCTGTAGTGCCTGTAGCCAGTAGCCCAGCCTGACATGCAGCGCATGAGCGGCTGGCCAGAGCAGGCCATCTCCATCATGGCCATGCCCGAGGGCATCAGCACCAGTGTGAGAACGGCGGCCACGGCCAGGCATACCCATTTCCCATGGGGCAGAAAACGCCACGCTGCCCATGAGGCTGCCAGCACCACGAGGGCCAGCAGGACGAAGAG
>CAVKOT010000199.1:0-5242 GCA_963658045.1 Opitutia bacterium UBA4654 | reverse complement strand
GAGTGAGATACCCTTTCCTTACAGGCAGGACATCCAACAAGCGGAACAGTTCCCCATCCATCTTTATAAGGTATTCAGAAGCCTTGTCAGTCCATTCCTCATAAAAGAGGATATTATGGTCGAAGGCACCATCCTCGGGAGTCCAATCCCCAAACATGCTATACAGGCGAGCAGTATGAAGGATTGGATTACTGTTTGTTATGCTTGCCTCATAATAGTTGGCCAGCAGGTGTACAGGGCGATTGAGAACATCCTGCCACCAGCCGGCGAACGCCTTTTTGTCATTATCTGAAGCATGCTCTACAGCCATATAATAGCAACTCCTATACCCTAAAAGATTGGCACTGTGTCCATAAGTTTCCACCCTGCTGATAAATGGGACACGTTGGAAACCGAAAAGTGGCTGTGACTCAGGCAGAATATCCAGTGCCTTAAAAAAGAAACCAGACGAGGCAAATACAGTTCCCACGTAGGTGCTCTTTCTCAAGTAAGGCTTAATCTTCTTTAATTCACTCTCATTAGCAAATCCTGGGAGACAAAACAAAACCAAATCTGCTTCTGGTATCACCTCCTCTGGATTAGCAGAAATTTTATATAATTCCGCATCCAAAGTCATTCCATCACATGTATTGATGGTAAGATGACCATTCCATTTTTCAGGAGTTCGAGTAAGGAGACTTACTTTTCTATCTCCTACCTGGTTTAGCCAACCTGCAACAACATGACCTAATGCTCCCCCGCCACAAATACAAATATTTTCATATTCCATTTTTGTTTCCTTCATATAGTTCTCCGTATTTCTGTCAATCTCAAGTCATTCTCTTTGCCACGAACAGCCAATCTTATCTGGCTGTGCCCATTCACATTTTCTTTGTTCCTTCAAATTAGCAAACTTACACAAATTCACAAGAAAGAAATCCAATGGATAACGACAAATTGTCCAACGGATTACATGTGTCAAGCAAATCCCTTACCATAGGGCCGAAAAACTCGAATAAAGAATATCTGGCACATGACAAAGGTAAGTATAAAATTTGAGAATCCCACGCCTATTAGAGGATTTTATCTCACAAAACAAGGCCGTCCAATGGCATTGCCGCGATACTGGCCTTGCAGGAATGAGATGACTTGCGCAATCTCGGCTCTGCTGGTCACCAGGGCGTTGTCGATGTAACGGTGGACTTCTGGGGAAGAGTCAAGTTCGAGCATCGCATCGATGTCGCTCATGTCCAACTCACGCAACAGGAGCCTCTCGGTCTCAATGGGAGAATGGTCATTCTTATTTGTTGCCATACATTCAAATAGTAAATATCAATAAGGGTGGCATCCCATGACAGAATGCCACCCTTACTTATCAATCAAGTTAGCCAGCACCTTGGCTCTCGGCCAAGTGCCTCACGAAACCATTCACTTAACCAGCACCTTGCGGCCACCGATGATGTAGATGCCCTTCTGCACCTTCTGCACACGCTGTCCGTTGAGGTTGTAGATGGTGTCGGGAGCACCCTTGACGGTGTTTCCTGCAACTGAGCCAATGCCGTCAGACAGGCCAGTCAGCACAGGATAAGCGCCCTCCTCCATCGTGCAGGACCAGGTCTTGCTGTCCCAGCCTACCACCGTCTGCTGAAGCTCGGCAAAGTTGCTGCCGTCATAGTAACTGATGCCAGTAGCCACATCGTTGGCGGCCAGGGGACCGAAGATGTTGTCGGTGTTGTTCCACACCACGATGTTGGTGTAGGTGGCCACGTCCTCGTCAGCCTTTCCGCTCACGGTGCCCACGAGTCCCCTGCCCTCGGTAATCCTGCCAGCCGCATAGAAGTTCTCTACCCGGAACGGTGCTGTCACGCGGGCTGCGAGTGCGCCCGTGGCCTCCACCGTGCTGATCACCTGTGCATTGACATAGCAGTTCTTGACCACTGTGGGACCATACACACGGCCTATCAGGGCACCACAGTAACTCTTTGTGCCTGTGATGTCGCCAGTCACCCACACGTTCTCGATAGTGCTGGTGAGCATGTTGCCCTCAGCGTCTGTGTAGTTGGGATGGCTGCTGTGGCTGCAGAGGATACCTGTGCCGGTGGTCATACTGGTCACGCTGGCATTCTCGAAGCCCACATTGCGCACCACGCCACAGAGCACTCCGAAGAAACTGGGATAGTTGCCTGTAGAGGCCGCGAAGTTCTTGATGACATGTCCCTTGCCATCGAAGTTGATGTAGTTGCGGTAAGTCTTGCCACCAGCCACGTCACCCTGGTCATTGAGGATGGCCCAGTTCTTCACACCCTTCATGTCAATGTCGTTGGCCAGGACGAAGTAAGTGGTCTGTCCGGGAGTCATGCAACGGCGCATGGCCTGCAGTTCGGCCAGGGTGCTCAGGGGATAGGGATCATCGGCAGTGCCCTTGTGACGTGCCATGTCAGAGAGTGCATCATTACTGTAAGTGCCATCCGAGGCCTTGCCCACCACCTTGTGTGTGGGGTCGAGCACAGGATAAGTGTCCTCGCCCAGGGTCTGGCGCCATGCGGGGTTGATGTCCAGACTTGAGTTGAGCTTGTAGCACACCTCGCCGCTTGCCAGTTGCTCGGCAGTCACAGCACCGGCAGGCTGGTCACCATGAGCGTTGAGATAGTAACTGTTGGTCACGCTCACAGCACCCATGTTACGGCTGAAGGTGCAACCGCCACTGGGGTCAACCTCCAGCGAGCCTATCTGCAGGCAATTGTTTATCTTGCAAGCGGCCGAGCTCCAGCCCACAAAACCGCCGCAGCTGTTGGTGCTTGCGCCCTTGATGCTGCCAGCAAAGAGGCTGTTGGAGAGGTTGAGCGCGGCATTGACCACACCCACGATGCCTCCGTGCGTGCCATCACCAAGAACGCTGGACTCGATGTTCACATAGCTGGACACGCCGCTGATGTTGCTCGTGCCAGAGGATGTGCGTCCTGCCACGGCAGCAGCGAACTTGCCCCCTGTGGAAATGGTGCCACGGATGGTCAGGTTCTTCACCGTACCTCCCTGCAGGTCCTTGATAAGGCCTGAGGCGTCATCCTTGGTATTGATGTTCACGGTGATGCTGTGATGGTTGCCATCCAGCACGCCATAGAAGTTGCTCATCATCTGGCTTGCAGAGAAGTAGTCGATGTCGCCCAGCAGTCTGGCATCCAGGCGTGCACCCTGGTTGATGCGCTGGGTATAGTAAGCCATCTGCAGGTTGTCCTTAATCTCACACACGCCATCGTTCATGTTGGGAATCACGCCTGTTCCGTGCAGGGCTGTCATGGCCTGGGCCTCCTCGGTAGTGCAAGTGCCCTGCTCATAAGCATTCCACACGTCCTCGGTCACCGCGCTTATCTTGTCAGCCTGGGCCTCCTCCAACTTGCCAGCGGCTTGCAGTTCACTCACCACCAGCGAGATGACCTCAGCCTCCTGGGCCATTGCCACATAGGCGGCACGTCCCTCGGTGTACTGGTTGAAGAGCGTGGAGAAGGTCTGCACGAGAGCATACTTCTGCTTCACGTCAGCGGCATCCTTCACATCGGCAACAGCCTTCTGCAGGGCATCCTTGATGCTCTGGGGGCAGTTGGGATACTTCACGATATCCACAAGGTCAATCTCGAAGTTGCAGATAGAGTCGGCACGTACCACCTGGCAAGCGAGCACCTTGTCGAGATAGGACTCAGCCTCGTCCATTGTGGCAAAGTAATAGAGGTGCAGGTTGGCAAGGCCAGCCCAGTCACTGCCCTCTGTTGCAGCCAGCTTGCGATAGCCCAGGGTGAGCACACCGTCAGTAACCTGTGTGATCAGATAGTTCTGGGCACGTCCTGCAGCAGCCGCATTGGCCATGCTGGTGCGTCCGTGCATGGCATAGGCCACCACGTTGCCATCTTTGCCTGTAATCTCGAGGTCCACAGAGCCATCCCCCTCATTGGTAGCAGTCAGATAGCAGTTGACACCATCCTCGGCCTCATCTATGGGCAGACGGGTCTCATAGGATGTGGGCACCAGCACATTGTCCTCGTTCATGTAGAGGCTCGCGTTGTAGTACATGGAGTAGCGGTCGTTGAATGGGCGTGCGGCGGCATTGGCAGCCAGCACATACACACCGTTCCTCAGTCCCTCAAGTTTCTGGTACATGTCAAATGCGCCACTGCCATAGTACTCGCCCGAGTACATCTCCTGGGTGTTGCTCTTGATGGTTCCGTTCAACTTCGAGGCACCCTGCCAGCCATTGACACCATCGGCCAGGTTGGCATTCACGAGCAGGTCGGTCACCTCGCTGCCTGTCTTGTAACCATACTTGATAGCGTCGGCCAGCATCTGGTCGATGTTGGCAGTCTCGGCCTTCACGTCCCCGGTACCCAGCTTGTGGTTGTTGTAGATATAGTCGGCACCGCCATTGGCAAATGTCTCGCCCGGCTCCTCGTCAGACACGAGGTAGTCAGACAGCCTCTCGCGGTATTCGCCCTCAAAATCATTGTTGCCCTCCAGATAGGCGAGTGTCTCGTCCACCTTCTGCTTGTAGGCTGCATAAGCGGCGGCCGAAGCCTCCACAGCCTTTCTCTTGGCATCCAGGGTAGCGAGTTCTGCCACCACCTCATCCAGTGTGTTCATGCCAGCCATCACCTCTATCTCGGCCTCATAGGCTGCCACGAGCGTGTCGGTGGCCACCAGGTCCTGGATATAGTTGCGGGCCTCGGCCAGCAGGCGCTCCTTGTACTCCTTCAGTGACTCAGCATCATGGATGTCGGCATACTCCTCGCCCACCTTATAGACCATGCCGTGTGTGCGGTCATACACGGGATGATTGTCTGTGCCGATGGTCTGGTACCACACCATGTTGGCCTTCAGCCCGCCATTGAGCGTATAGGCCAGTTTGCCTGTGTTGACATCCTCCATGGTGATGGCAGTGCACTGGCCGTGTGTGGTATAGCAGTTGCTGGCCGACGCGCTGCCACGGAAGAGTGAGGTGCCAGAGCTCTCAACACCCTCCACCTCGGCAGTGGACCAGCAGCCAGAGATGGCTGCGCCGTAAGCCCAGCCCGAGAGTGCTCCGCACTCCTTGCCACTCTTAATCTTGCCTGTGACATAGCAGTTGCGTATGGTGAGCAGTGCGCAGTTTCCGTCATTGCAGCCAAAGATGCCGCTGCCATTCTGCTCGCTCACGGTCACATTGCCCTCGTTGCCCACGCAGGAGATGGTCACGTTGGCACTGGTCTTGGCACAACCGATCACGCCTGCATAGGAC
>CAVKOT010000198.1:0-5268 GCA_963658045.1 Opitutia bacterium UBA4654 | reverse complement strand
CACCACGCCCTTCACCGTGCCTCGGGTGAACACCCCATTGTGTGCTGCGATGTGACTCACAAACTCATCGAAGTTCATCACCTTGCTCACCTGGTTCTTGGCATAGGCCATCTCCACAGCATCCTCCTTCAGAGGGTTCTTCCACATAAAGGTTGAATAATTGATCATTCGCCTGCCCATCGTCGGTATGGGACTTGGTATTTACACAGACTGCATCATCTGTGCCCGACAGGTTAACAAATAAGGTTTTCTTGCCGCCCAGAGAGTGTCTGTCTCTGCTTGACGTTGCAAAGGTACATTGGGCCCAGGGGTGAAAGCAAGAAAGAAAGTTGTCACAAACTTTCTTTCAATTTTCAGATTGAAAACCAGTATGGTGCAAGTCAGAAAAGAAAGTTTGCACACACGCCAAGTGCATCTGGTAAACTAATGGACAAACATCAAGAGCGGGGCATGCAGAAGAAAAAAAACATGTTGGCACGAACATGTGCAGTCAAAACGCCTTAATCCTACCCATGTCAAGCCAAGAGGCCATAGTTTATTATTAGAAGAGGAAATAATGAAACAGCTGGGGAGTATCAATTTTAATAATGTAGAAAACTACAATGAGTAGCGAGATACACTGAGCCTTCGAATTGGCAAGTCCGAAGGAAAGTGTAAGATTATATATCCAGAATTACGCCACAACTTTTAAGTAATTCCACCCTACAACCTCGAAAGTGCAAGTGCTATTGAATTTCCTTCTTCAACTCTTCATACAAGGCAACTGGTCCTAAATGCCAATATTTGGTGCTTTCGGTTGCCAATTTCTTGTAGAGTTTTGAGTGGTATATACAGTTGAGGCACTCTTGCAAACTGAAACCGTAGTCATCGTGCAAGTATTCCACCAACCAACTTATCTTTCCTGGCAGAAGCAGATGGAGGTTGCTTTGGTTTATCTGGAACATGTCAATTCTCTATTTTTGTTGCTTCAATAAATCCCTTGCCATAGTCAAGTGTGCGATTGGGCGAGAGTATCCTTGGCAGTTCCACTACTTCTAAACTTCCGTGATATAAATTCATGCGTCTTTTTTATCTTTCCTGATTTTGACAAACTCATCAATCTCCGCAAGCAGCCATTGGCGACTTTGGGTATGCAGAGGCTCGAAGCACTCTTTGAGATAATCGGTTACGCCATACTGAGAAAACAAGTCAAGAACCTGCTCTCCTGGCATCCCCTTGGCAGCGCCATATTCTTCTATGCAGAATGCGACGAAAAGTGCTATGTCTTTATCTTTCTTGCTCATAGTGACACTTTTTCCAGTCAAAGGTAACAAGACCATTTGAAATGGCAATGCTTTTAGCTGATAATTTTTCGCCCAAGCTCTCCAGTGCAAGCATACTGCCCCGGCCATCGCAGTAGTACTGACATGGCCGGGGCAAGGTGCTTACTTGGCACGGGCAGTAGTACTGCGATTTTTCGGCAAGGAGACTCCTGCTATTCCCGCAAAAGGCTGTAACTTTGCCTGGGAGTCATGACAGACGTGCGCCTGAGGCGTGCTACGAATGGTCTGGACGGCCCATGAGTTTAACAACAACCAAACATGAGAAACGGATGGACGACTGCGGACATCCATCTCAAGCAAAAGAAAGGAAGGACTATGTTTTCAGGAATTATCGAGTGTGTGGCCCGCGTGGAAGCCATCAGGACAGAGCAGGAAAACGTGCATTTCACACTCTCCTGCCCATTTGCTGACGAACTGAAGATAGACCAGAGTGTGGCTCATAATGGTGTGTGCCTCACAGTGGTGAATATTGCCGATGGGAAATATACGGTGACTGCCATGCGCGAGACTCTCAACTGTACCAACCTGGGACTGCTGAGGGTGGGAGACCTGGTCAACGTGGAACGCAGCATGATGCTCAACGGACGGCTGGACGGACATATCGTGCAGGGACATGTGGACCAGACGGCCACCTGCATCGCCATCGATGACCAGGAGGGAAGCCACCAGCTGACCTTCAAGTACGAGAGCAGCCCCGAGGCCGTGCGCCAGGGGTACTTCTGCGTCGATAAGGGCAGCGTGACGGTGAACGGGGTGAGCCTCACCGTGTGCCGGCCGACAAGGGACACCTTCCAGGTGTGCATCATACCCTACACCTGGGAACACACCAACTTCCACACGTTCCAGGTGGGCTCTGTGGTGAACATCGAGTTTGACATCCTGGGCAAGTACCTGGCGCGCATGAACCAACTGGCCTGACCTGTCACCCCCGACACACAGCCAGCCATCCCCCTTCCTGTCTCATTGCAGGGACATGGGGGATGGCTGGCTGTTTTGGGAGGCCTAAGATACTTGGGGATTTATCTTAATATACTTGCCCAGGTATCCTAAGATACTTGGCCAAATATATTAGGATACCTGGAGAAGAGGTTTTTCCGCCCCTCCACCCATAGCCTCCCGGCCTGGAGCCAGAAGGAGGGAGACAAGGGCGGTGAGGGTGAGTCAGAGACCCTTGTTGATAGAGTCAATGTAGTCGAGCACCTCGTCACGGCCCAGGCGTGTCTCGGCACTGGTGATGAAGTAAGGGGGGAGTTCCTCCCACTGCTCACGCAGGTTCTCCATATAAGCCTTGGCCTGCGCCTGCACTTTTGTCTTTGCCAGTTTGTCGGCCTTGGTAAAGACGATGCTGAAGGGGACACCGTTCTCTCCCAGCCAGGTCATAAACTCCAGGTCGATGCTCTGGGCCGGGTGCCGGATGTCGATAAGCAGGAAAAGGTTGCACATCTGCTCACGCTCCAGGATGTAGCCATCGATCATACGCTCAAACTTGTCCTGTTCCTTCTGGCTCCGCTTGGCATAGCCATAACCAGGGAGGTCCACCAGGTACCATTCCTTGTTGATGAGGAAGTGGTTGATGAGGGTGGTCTTTCCCGGGGTGGCCGATGTCTTGGCCAACTTGCTGTGGTTGGTGAGCATGTTGATGAGGCTTGACTTGCCCACATTGCTACGCCCGATGAAGGCGTACTCTGGCAGGTCACTCTTGGGGCACTGCCCAACGAGCGCGCTGCTGATGGTGTATTCCGCTGACTTGATTTGCATATTCATTCAGTTGTCATGTGTGGGCCTGCCACCGGGGCAGGCTGGTGATGAAAGGGGATTCCGCACGCCATCCGCGGTGCGGCTCGCGGCCCTGGGGTCAGAAGTTATAGTTGAAGCCCAGGCTGAAGTATTCCTTGAACATGATGTACTTGCCCTTCTTGTTCTTGTTGTTCCTCGAACTGTCATCGATGCGTGGATAGACGTTGAGCGAGGCGTTCATCAACTTGTTGATGTTGAAGTTGAAGTTATGCTCCCACTCCACACGCGTCAGGTGCAGATTGCTGTACCAGAACATTCGCTGTGACCAATGTACCGCCTTGAATATCTGCCACCCTGTGTTGAGCGTGACATTGGGACCGAAACTATGCGAGGAGTTGTGCCCGGGCCGCACGCCATAGTTGGTCACGAGCAAGTCCCTATCCACATACCTTATATTATAGGCCAGGGGGGCCACGTTGAGACTTCCGGTGAACTTCTTCTTTTTTCCCCAGGCGATGGTGTAGCGCACACCGGGGGCGATGGTGATGTCCAGGGGCGAGAGGAAGTCAGACTGCACCACATCGGAATTTTCCCTGTAGTTGGGCACCAGCTGCGTTGACATGTTTATCTGACCCGAATAGTACAGGTTCTTCACTGCCTGGTAGCCCCAGTTGGTAGTATATCTGAGCGAGTTGGTGTTGGGCCGGAAGACTCGGCTCTTGTCCGACTTTTTGGTTGTGAAGCCCAGGCGCGCGTCCAGCGAGTTGTTCCAGGTAATCTTCTTCTGGTTGTTGAAGTTGAAGTTGAGGGTCAGCGTGGCCAGTCCCGTGTAGGCATTCTCGCCTCCTCCCGCCCAGTTGTCCGAGAAATGGGACTGGGTGAAGTGCAGGGAGGTGTTGCCCGAGACCTTCCAGAAGTTGGGACGCCTCGTGACCACAACAATGTCGTCATCCACCGTGGGTGTCAGGCTTCCCCCCTTCACCTTGTCCGACAGCCGGTCGTCTGTCTGCAGTTTCTCGGTGATGTCGTTTCGGAAGGTCCCTTGCTGCTTGATGCTCGTCTCGGTCTGCACCACCAGCCAGGGATCCTGCACATACATCCTGGCCAGGGCGATATTGGAGGCATACACCCTGCGCAACTGGCTGTCGGCCATCACCCTTGCCGAGTCGGCACCAGCCATCATCTGCACCAGCACCGAGGAATAGAGGGTGGGCACAGTGAGCACATGACCATAGTAGGCATTCGGAGTCAGCGGGGGGACGATGGCGTCCAGCGAGTCACGCTCCTGCACGAGTTCCTGCAGCCTCTGCATGTAGTGCTGTGTGATAATCGTAAGGGTGTCGGGCTTCACCTCCTTCACCGTGTTCTCCGTGTGAATTCTCCTGGCGGAGAGCGTCACAAGGGGGGCGGCGACAAGCAGAAGCGTAAGCATTGTCTTCATCCTTGGCTGTAATTTTCTGCAAAGATAGGCAATTTAGGAGCAGAGAGGAAAGCCTTTTGAGGGATTTTTAGTAATTTTGCAACTTAATTTGGAAATTGATTTAATTTATTACTGACGTGGCTGAGACAAAGTACATTTTCGTGACTGGCGGCGTTGTTTCCTCGCTGGGCAAGGGTATTATCTCCTCTTCTATCGGCAAATTGCTCCAGGCAAGAGGATACAACATCACAATTCAGAAGTTTGACCCCTACATCAATATCGACCCTGGAACCTTGAACCCCTATGAGCATGGGGAGTGCTATGTGACTGTCGATGGGCTGGAGACCGACCTTGACCTGGGACATTATGAGCGCTTCACAGGCATCCAGACCACCAAGGCCAACAACATCACCACGGGCCGCATCTACCAGAACGTAATCGAGAAGGAACGCCGTGGCGACTACCTGGGCAAGACCATACAGGTGGTGCCGCATATCACCGACGAGATCAAGCGCAACATACAACTCCTGGGACATGATGGAAAGTTTGACTTTGTCATCACAGAGATAGGCGGAACCATCGGTGACATCGAGAGCGCGCCCTTCCTGGAGGCCATACGACAGTTGAGGTGGGAACTGGGCAAGAATGCCGTGAACGTGCACCTGACCTATGTGCCCTACCTGCATGCCGCAGGCGAACTGAAGACCAAGCCCACCCAGAGCAGTGTGAAGCAGTTGCAGAGCCAGGGCATACAGCCCGACATACTGGTGCTGCGCACAGAGCACCACC
>CAVKOT010000197.1:0-5280 GCA_963658045.1 Opitutia bacterium UBA4654 | reverse complement strand
GGATGGGCCATGGCGGGAGGCCCATGGATAAAGCCTGAGAATGCCATGCGTCACCTGGCATGGAGCCGCACTGACCTGGATGGCTCCACGCAGCAGGTGGCCAGCGTGAACCTGCCCATCGCCGACAATGCCAGCGAGGAGTGGCGCAACTGGCAGGACGTGTGCGTGCTGGCCTTCCCCACCCCACAGGACGACACGGGCGAGGCTCTGAGGCCGCAGAACGTGCAAAGTGCCGACGGACTGGACTGGCAGGCTTGCCTCACAGGCACGCTGCAGGGCACGCTCAACCTGCCTGCCGGGGAGACGCACACGGTGCGCTTCACTCTGCCAAGGGGACAAGTGGTGCGCACCCTCAAGATGCCTGCGGTGAACAGCTGGAACCACCCCTGGGTGTTCCAGCCCGACGTGCACCTCGCACTGGTGGGCATCCAGGCGGGCGGACAGCGTGACACGCTGCTCTGCACCGATGTGCCCATGAGCAACTGGCAGGACATCATGCCGCTCGAACTGGCCTGCAATGAGGTGCCACAACCAGAATGCTACGAACTGACCATAAGCCACAGGCATGGGATGACACTGGGACGGGTGCAACTGCTCTCGGCCGCCCACAAGAACCACTGGCGGGCCGAGGCTGGCTGGACGCTGATGGACAGGGAGAGGAGCCAGGAGCACACGCGCCAGAGCCTGGCCACCTTTGTGGCACGGGACGGAGTGCGGGACATCAGCAGCCACATGGACAGCCAGGGGCACCTTGACTGGCCGCTGCCTGACAGCCGGCGGTGGACCATCCTGCGCATAGGACACATCAACACCGGGGCCAAGAACGGCCCGGCACCGGCTGAGGCCACAGGCTGGGAGTGCGACAAACTGAGCCCCCAGGGAGCCGACATCCAGTTTGCCAACTATGTGGGGCACCTCATGCAGGGCCCACTGGCCGCACACCCCGCCGCAGGCATGCTGATGGACAGCTGGGAATGCCTCACCCAGACGTGGACTCCCATGATGGAGCGGGAGTTTGAGCAGCGCACCGGCTATGCCCTGCGCCCCTGGCTGCCCGCCCTCATGGGCTATGTGGTGGGTGACCAGGAGACCACCTCGCGCTTCCTGCTCGACTGGCGGCGCGTGCTCACGCGGCTCTATTGCGACCACTTCTTCCGCCGCATGACCCTGCTGGCACACAGGCAGGGCCTGCGTGTCCAGTATGAGACGGCAGGCAGCGATGTCGTGCCCATGGACCCCATGGAATACCACAAATATGCCGACGTGCCCATGTGCGAGTTCTGGCAACCCTTCGAGGAGGGCTTCGTGGGCGATGTCAACTTCAAGCCCATACGCCCCACAGCATCGGCGGCCCACCTGTATGGCAAGGTGCGTGTGGCGGCAGAGGCGTTCACCAGTTTCCAGCTCACCTGGGACGAGCACTGGCAGATGCTGCGCGACGTGGCCAACTTCTATATGTCCGAGGGCGTGACCCACCCCGTGTTCCACACCTACACCCACAATCCCCACACCCACTTCCTGCCCCCAGGCACCAGTTTCGGCAACTCGATAGGCACGCCCTTCCTGCGGCAGCAAACGTGGTGGCCCTACATGAGCGAGTTCACACGCTGCCTGGCACGCACGGGCTACATGCTCGAGCGGGGCATCCCCGTGACCGACGTGCTGTGGTATCTGGGTGACGAGGCCATGCACCGCCCCAACCAGCATGCGCCCTTCCCCCAGGGCTACCGCTATGACTACTGCAACACGGACATCCTCATGCACCGCCTCACGGTGCGTAACGGGCAGTTGTGCACACCCGAGGGACTGGCCTACCGCATGCTGTGGATTCCCGACAGCGAGCGCATGCTGCCCGCCACCGTGCTCAGGCTGGACAGCCTGCTGCGCCAGGGTGCGCTGGTGGTGGCATCTGCCCCCAAGGGCCCTGCCACGCTGATGGGCGGGCAGGGGATGGAGAAAGCCTTCAACAAGGCGGTGAGGCGGCTGTGGGGCAAGAGGCAGAAGCCGGGCCTGTACCGCGTGGGCCGGGGCACGCTGGCGGTGGGCATGGATGTTGGCGAGGCCCTGCAGGCCCTGGGGATGGAGACTGACGTGCAGACTGCCGGAGCCCCTCTGTTGTGGCTGCACCGCCGCACGCAGGATGCCGACTGGTACTTCGTGGCGGCTCCACCACAGGGCACCTTCAAGGGCAGTGTGCGCTTCCGCAGCCAGGGAGTGGCCGAGGAATGGAACCCCGTAGATGGCAGCATCTGGCAAGCCAGTGCCACCCGGGATGGCGAGGGCTCGGTCATGCACCTCGACCTGGGACATGCCGAGAGCCGCCTCATCGTGTTCCGTCACCAGGGCGCATCGCCCGCCACCCCACGCCCAGTGGCCAGGTATGGGCAGGCCATACGCATCGACGGCCCCTGGCGACTGACTTTCCCGCAGGGATGGGGCGCGCCCGCCGAGATGACAACCACCGTGCTGAGGCCGTGGAGGGACCTCCCGCTGGGCGACGAGGGACGCTCCTTCTCAGGCACGGCCACCTACACCACCACCTTCCATATAGATAAGGTAGAAGGGCACACGTCCTACCTGCTCGACCTGGGCCGGGCAGACATGATAGCCGACGTGAGCGTGAACGGCCAGCCAGCAGCCGTGCTCTGGACCGAGCCTTACGTCACCGACGTGAGCCGCCTGCTCCGCCAGGGCGACAACACCCTCTGCGTAAAGGTCACCAGCACCTGGTACAACCGCCTGGCACACGATGCCTCACTGCCCGAGGCCGACCGCAAGACGTGGACGATAGGCGGTCCTGCAGCCGGGTCACCCCTGCGTGAGTCGGGACTGATGGGGCCTGTGAGGATTGAGTACTGAGCAAGACTAAGCGGGACAACAGCCAGCTCCCATCCCCTGCCCACGGCCAAGGGGATGGGGGCTGGTGCGTTCTACACATTTTGCAAGCAATTCGGCATACAAACGAAACATTTTGCCATTTATTATATCAATATACTATACTTTTTGTAACTTTGCACTGCAATAACCAATAAATAGTGTCAGCAATGTGTGGAATAGTAGGTATATTTGACATAAGGGAGCAGTCACCCGAGTTGCGCAACAAGGCCCTGCGCATGAGCCAGAAGATTCGTCACCGTGGTCCCGACTGGAGCGGCATCTACTGCGGCGCGCATGCCATCCTGTGCCATGAGCGTCTGAGCATCGTCGATCCGCAGAGCGGCAAGCAGCCACTCTACAGTCCCGACGGCCACCAGGTGCTGGCCGTCAACGGCGAGATATACAACCACCAGGACATCCGCCGCGCCACCGCCGCCACCTATGACTACCAGACGGGCAGCGACTGCGAGGTCATCCTGGCCCTGTACCGTGCCCAGGGCATCCACTTCCTGGAGCGGCTGAGCGGCATCTTCGCCTTCGCGCTCTATGACGAGGAGCGTGACGAGTATCTGATAGCGCGCGACCCCATCGGGGTTATACCTCTTTATATAGGGCATGATGCCGACGGCAAGACCTATGTGGCGAGCGAGCTGAAGGCACTGGAGGGATTCTGTGACGAGTATGAGCCCTTCCTGCCCGGCCATTACCTGTACAGCCGCGAGGGGGTGATGCGCCGCTGGTACAAGCGTGACTGGATGGACTATGACAACGTGAAGGACAACGGAGCCGACATCGACGCGCTGCGCGTGGGGCTGCAGGAGGCTGTCAAGCGGCAGCTCATGAGCGACGTGCCCTATGGGGTGCTGCTGAGCGGCGGCCTGGACAGCAGCATCATCAGCGCCATAGCGCAGAAGTATGCCTCGAAGCGCGTGGAGGACGGAGGCCAGACAGGTGCCTGGTGGCCGCGCCTGCACTCCTTCGCCGTGGGGCTCAAGGGGGCTCCTGACCTGGAGAAGGCACGCCGCGTGGCCGACTACATAGGCACCGTGCACCACGAGATCAACTACACCCTGCAGGAGGGACTGGACGCGCTCAGGGATGTCATCTACTTCACCGAGACCTATGACGTGACCACGGTGCGCGCCTCCACGCCCATGTACCTGCTGGCGCGTGTCATCAAGAGCATGGGCATCAAGATGGTGCTCTCGGGCGAGGGTGCCGACGAGATATTCGGTGGCTACCTCTATTTCCACAAGGCCCCGTCGGCCAGAGCCTTCCATGAGGAGACGGTGCGCAAGCTGGGCAAGCTGCACTGGTATGACTGCCTGCGTGCCAACAAGTCGCTCTCGGCCTGGGGCGTGGAGGGACGTGTGCCCTTCCTGGACCGTGACTTCCTGGACATCGCCATGCGCATCAATCCCGAGGCGAAGATGTGCCCTGGCAACGTGATCGAGAAACGCATCCTCAGGCAGGCCTTTGCCGACATGCTGCCCGAGGAGGTGGCCTGGAGGCAGAAGGAGCAGTTCTCTGACGGTGTGGGCTACAGCTGGATTGACACGCTGAAGCGTATCACCTCAGAGCAGGTGAGCGACGAGCAGATGGCGCACGCCGCCGAGCGTTTCCCCATCCACACGCCCCTGTGCAAGGAGGAGTACTTCTACCGCAGCATCTTCGAGGAGCACTTCCCCAGCCGCAGCGCGGCCCTGAGTGTCAACCAGGAAGCGAGTGTGGCATGCTCCACCTCGATAGCCCTGGAGTGGGATGCGGCCTGGAAGCAGATGAACGACCCCAGCGGACGCGCCGTGGCTGGCGTGCACCAGCAGGCATACTGAGTGGCGGTTGTGCGGTTTTTCAGTTCTACGGTTTTGCGGTCGCTGCGCTCTTTGGTTATGAAGGTGCCATAGAGGCTATAGGGCCAAGAGGGCTTTGAGGCCCATGGATTAAGGGGGCTTGCACCACTACTTCGCAGTCCAAAGTGCGGAAAAGTGTGGTGCAAGCCCCATTTTATGTGCGGAAAAGTGTACCTTTACAGCAGAATTATATGCGGAAAAGTGTGGTGCAAACCTCATTTTATATGCGTAAAAATGTGTCACAAGCATGGAAAGGTTTATTCTACAGCAACTTAAAGAATGGAAGGAGCGGACTGACCGGAAGCCCCTAATCGTCAACGGAGCACGACAGGTGGGCAAGACATGGGCCCTGCGGGAGTTCGCCAGGCGTGAGTATGCCAAGGAGGCATACGTCATCTGCCGCAAGAACGAGTTGGCCCAACAGGTGTTCCGTAAGGACTTCGACGTGGAGCGCATACTCAGGGCCCTGCGTGCCATGACAGACACAGACATCACCCCGGGCGACACGCTCATCATCCTGGATGAGGTGCAGGAGATACCCGAGGCCATAGAG
>CAVKOT010000196.1:0-5338 GCA_963658045.1 Opitutia bacterium UBA4654 | reverse complement strand
TCTTATCCCGAACTGGGGTCACCTCTGCACCGCCATCCCCAGGGACACAGCCTTTTTCCTCACTATCGTCACTTCCATGCCCGCATGCCCGCATAATTTTTCCATTCAGAGCGAGCCGCATTGTACTATTTTTGCTAACTTTGTGCATAACATTGGTACAAAACGGCAGAAAACAAGGCAAGACGCGCTGCGACACCCGCACAAGCACTCTGGCAGGAGCACACGACAAGCCCGCACTGACGCACACAGAAGGAAGAGAGTAAATATCCATAACCAAAACTTAAACAACAAACAGCATGAGAAAGAGACTTACCCTATTGTTCTCAGTGCTTCTCACCGCGCTATGCAGCCTGCCTGCACTGGCCCAGTTGGAAGAACTGAGCATGAAGCGAATCCTGTTGCTGGAGCAAGAGACAAGCATCAATCCCGACACCTGGTACCTGATGAGCAGCGCGGGACGTGGTGGCTACATCCACACCGAGGGCGTGGGCAAGACCATCATGAACCGCCCGCAGAGCAATGTGGCCGACGACATGATGGCCGTTGACGTGGCCGGCTACCTGATACGCTTCATCGACGCTGGCGATGGACAGTACTACATTCAGAGCGGCGAGGGCTGCTACTTCGGCCTGCTCACGTCAGGCAATAACAAAGGAGCGGTGGCCACAGCGCAGGTGCCCTACAAGCTGGAGTACATGGCCGACATCGACGGATGGTGGATACAAGAGACCAAGACCCCATTCACCCTGGACACCAATGCGCCTGACAATCCCATGGCAGGCTGGGGAGTGGGGGAGCCAAGCGCGGGAGGCAACAACTGCTGGACGCTCACCAGTGTGGAACTGGTGGATGTGTCGAAGCGCGAACTGCTGGACGAGGAGTTGGACAAGAGGCTGGCCCTCTACGAGCAGTATATTGACGGGCGCGAGGAACTGGACCTCGGCTCGGAGATAGGGCAGTACAACACCACCGCCGAGGACTATAAGGCATGGACCGACAAGGTGCAGAAGTGCTTTGACATACGCGACGGACAATACCCCGACATCACGGACGAGGAAATCGAGACCCTCATTGCCGAGGTGGACAATGGCTGGACCACGATAATGGACAGCCGCGTGAAACTGACCTTCCCCAACGGCAACTACCGCATCGTGAGTGCCAAGGAGTGGACCAAGACCACCACCACCGTGGTGGGCACAGACCCCGAGACAGGCGAGGAGATCACCGAGACGGAGACCACACACCCCACCAAGGCCATGTATGCCACACTGGACACCCGGCAGGCCAAGTGGGCTGACAAGGACGACACCGACTGCCGCTACCTGTGGAACCTCACCTTCGACGGTGACTATGTGCGCATGCAGAACCTGGCCACCGAGGACATCCTGGACACCTGCTGGAAGAGTTCGGCAGCACTGCTGGCCGAGGAGAGCCAGAACCTGATGGAGTTCCAGTTTGTCAAGCGCACCGATGCTGGTGACCTGGTGATGGCCATGCGTCCGCGCAACGCCGGCAACGTGGCCTTCCTGCACTGCGGCGGGCACAACGAGGGAAAGGGCACCAGCGGCACCATCGTGGGCTGGGTGAACACCGAGGACCCCTCTTACTGGATGCTGGAACCCGTGGATGACGAGACGGTGGCACGGCTGGTGGAGGAGTATGCACCCTACAAGAACCATGAGTTGCTGGTGATAAACTACCGCAACATGGTGACACGCGGTGACTCGGCCATCACCGCTGCCCAGGACGAGCAGTACACCGTGACACGCGGCCAGGGTGTCATCAAGAGTGCCGACCAGATGTCAAGCCCCTTCACCGCTCCCCAGCAGGATGAGCCCAAGGGCTACAAGTTCGACTTCGTGCTTGACGATGACGTGACCACATTCTGGCACAGCACCTGGAAGGGCGGCAACGTGCCCGCCCACACCCACTACTTCCAGGTGACCCTGCCCGAGGCTCTGCCCGAGGGCACACACCTGCAAGGCTACACCATGCGACGCAACGGCACGCCCAATGACCACATCGTGCTGCTCTCGGTGTATGGAGCCACCGACGAGAGCGCACTGCTGGACGAGACCGAGGAGAGCTGGACACGCATCGACAGCATCACCCTACCCTTCACGGGCGAAGGCCAGAAGGTATATTCCGAGGACACCTTTGACCCAGGGGAATACACCTGCCTGCGCTTCTATGTAGATAGCACCAGGTGTGACAACGGTGGCCCCACCCGTGGCTTTGCCCACATGGCAGAGTTCCAGCTCTACCCCTACAAGAAGGATGGCATGACACAGTTCTCCCAGATGGGCGACGTGGCCACCACACTGGTGCAGGCACTCGAGGCAGCCAAGGCCAAGAGTGACGAGGAGGTCACCGTGGAGGGCTACGACAGCCTTAAAGCAGCGGTGAGTGCCTTCCTGGAAGTGCTGGTGGATCCCGCCCCCATCGCCAAGGCCATCAAGGCCAACCAGAACGTGGGCAACTACATAGTGACTGGCACCAACCCCGGCCAGTGGCCCGAGGGATACACAGGTGACGCATTCAACACCCTGCTGGCCGAGGCCACTGCCTACCTGAAGGGCGGTGCCTACACCCAGGAGAAGGTGGACGAGTATGTGAGCAAGATCAATGAGGCTGCGGCAGCGACGGCCAGCAGCGCCAACCAGATTGAGGCTGGCAAGTGGTACAGGATACGCACCGACGGCGAGGCCAACTACGACACCTATGCGTGGGACAAGAGCAACATGGTCAACAAGACCTTGGGTGACCTCTATGACAACATCCTCGTGCCCGCCGACCAGGTAGATGACGAGACCGGCAGCAACCTGCAGGGCTTCAGCACGCTCGCTGACGTGAACTACGGGCAGGCACTCCGCTTCGTCAACCCCGACCAGGTGGAGAGTGCCGACCAGGCCGCCTTCCGCTTCATCGCTGTGGGCGACAGCGCCTACATCATCCAGCACAAGAGCGGCATGTATGTTAAGGCCGTGCCCACCAACAACACCCTGAGCCTGAGCCTGCAGCCTGGTCTGTTCGACGTGAAGGCCATCGGCCTGGGCAAGGTGCTCATCCATGCCCGCAACCTCGATGGCACCGAGTGCGGCGGCAAGACCGTGTACCTGCATGCGCAGAACATCGGCCACTTCCTGTGCACATGGACTGCCACCGACGTGAGCACCAACAGCGCGCTCATCCTGGAGCCCGCAGGCGAGATGCAGGAGGGCAACGACGTGGCCAGCGGCATCAACTTCCCCGTGCAGCCCAACAGCATGCGCCTCTGGTGCCACCCCACTGGCTACAAGGTGCAGGACGGCACACTCTATGAGTACAAGGGCGCGCAGATAGCCGACGAGGAGATAAGCCTGGCCTTTGACAAGGTAAGCGAGGCCCGTCCCGGCCAGCCCGTGCTCTACCTCAAGGGCGACACCACCCAGTTTGACAGCGAGGCCGAGAAGGAGGTTGAGACACTCACCCTCACCGGCCACGAGTTCGCGGCACAGCCCGACAGCGTGGGCGGCATACACGGCACCTACGCCTACCAGTGGATTGCCCCCGACGTGAACGTGGTGGTGGCTGGCGGTGTGCCCGCCCAGGAGGGCACCCACTTTGAGGAGGCCACCGGCGAGGAAGGCACCGACTGCACGCGCGACGTGAGCGCCTACTCGGCCTACATCGTTCCCTCAGAGAACGTCATCAGCAACTTCAACGCCAGCGACTACAGCCTAGTAATCACCCTGAAGAAGGGTGCCAACGCCATCGGGCGTGTGACCGACGTGCTCAACAGCCGCGGTGACATCTACAGCATCGACGGCAAGTTGCTGAAGAAGGGCGGCACCATCAACGACATCAAGTCCATGGGTCGCGGCCTCTACATCATCGGCGGCGCAAAGGTGACGGTCAAGTGACATCCCGGTAGGGGTTAAGTAACCCACACCACACAATAGCGGAAGCCCGCTCCCAGACCATGGGGGCGGGCTTTTCTTTTCCCCGCCACTCCCTGCCCCCGAAAGGCCAGTCCCACGCGTTCCCAGACGCATGCCCCTGCGTGGGCACATGCAGGGGCATGCGTGAGCCATCGCAGGGGCATGCATCGGCCACCGCAGCCGCATGCGTGAATTGTGGCACCACAGCGGCACATCCACCCTGGCAAGGCGACTGTCCCACGACACCAGCGGGAAGGAAGCATGAGACCCACACGCCTCGCCACTCCAGGCCAGCCTGGGACATGCGGCCCCCGCCATTCCCCTCCCCCAGGGGGAGGCCGAGCGGAGGCCCTACGCCGGCAAACAAAAGCCGGGCAACCCAAATTTTTCCTATAAGCCAAGAAGTTTCGCCTGTTCGGCTATGCCAATCACACTATTCTTCATATCTTTGTCCATAAAATAATCTCTTATCTACTAAAGCCTATATGAAAAAGCTCTACACTATTCTCCTGACGGTGCTGATGACACTGGCGGGCTCTGTCCACACCTGGGCAGGCGACGAGGACTTCTCGGGGAAGATATTGTCGGTGGGCAGCACAGCCACCAGCCTGGAGACGGGCAAGTGGTACTACCTCTACAACCAGTCCACCGGGCGGTACGTATATGAGGGCAGCGACAACACGCTCAACCTCACAGCCACCAACCCCAACGGGCTTGAGGCCGCCCCCAACCGTGGCTACCTGGTGCAGCTGGAGAGCACGGGCGAGGACGGCAAGTACTATCTCAAGACCGCCCTGGGCAACTACTACCGCAGTGTGACCACGAGCAAGAACAACGGCACCGAGGCCACCACGCGCTCGACCAGCGCCTACACCATCACGCAGCTGGGCAGCAGCGCGGGCCACTGGTCACTGCGCAGCAACGGGCTGTACTACCTGCAGGACAACAGCGGCACGCTGAAGGGAGCCGCCGCCCAGGGCTCGGCAGGCAGCGACCGCGACTGGGCCCTGCGCGAGGCCGTGCTCAGGAACGTGGCCGACCTCACCGGCACAGCCTACATCAGGTATGTCCTGGGCAAGGGCGGCCTGGTGAGACTGAGCAACAGGCGACTGCCCAATGCCAACCTGGCACAGGTGGGCGACGTGATGCAGGGCACGCAGGCTCTGGCAAGTGACCTGGCACAGGTGTGGATACTGGCCAAGAGCGGCGAGGGATACACCCTGCGCAACGCCAGCACGGGCAGTTACCTGGACTCGGAGGACAACTTCCGCAAGCCCAACAGCAGCGCGGTGAGGATGTACATACAGGCCAGCCCCAACAACACAGCCACCTCCAGCTACATCAACCTCTCGACGGAGGCCAGCTTCGAGGGCAATGTGTGCCTCAACCTGAACGGTGACGGGACCACCCTCTATGAG
>CAVKOT010000195.1:3375-5377 GCA_963658045.1 Opitutia bacterium UBA4654 | reverse complement strand
GTATAGACTTCTTAGGCTTTGTGTTCTACCACAACGAAACACGGCTAAGAAAGCGTATAAAGCAAAACCTTTGCCGGAAGGTAGCCAAGTTGAGGAAAAGGAAGAAGCCGCTGACTAACGAGGAGTTCAAGCAGCGCGTAGCGTCATGGTGGGGATGGGCAAAGCACAGCGATAGCGAGTATTTTATTAACAAGTTAAATTCAAAGATTAAACCGTATGAAATCAAGTTCAGACGTTAGACCCGACATTATCCAAGATTTGGGTAACGGTTCATTCCACTACAACTATAATATCGTGGAAGAGAGAGTAGCAGACGAGGAGGTAGGCGAAAAGACCGTTTACAACTTCGATACGGTGCAAGTGTGGGAGAAACCGACCTACGAAAACCTTACGCGAGCAGTCATCCGTAACGAGTTGGACGAAAACGAGGAGTTCTCACTCATCAACGACTACTACGCCGCGCAGTTGGGGCTGGAAACAGACAACACGCGCAAGGCGAAGGCAGTAACAGAGTACAAAGCGCATCTTAGCCGCGTGATTGCCATTAAGACAATGGTACGCGCCGACTTGCAGACCGCAGGGTATAACCAAACAGAGTAAGGCATGGAGTATTTACCAGCAATAATTAGCGCGATTGGCACGATCATCGCGGCATGGTTCGCATACAACCAATACACCAAGAACAAAATAACGGACTTGAAGGTAGAGCAGATGCGGACAGAGAACGAAACGCGGAGAAAACGACGCGCGGACAATTCGGCGGTAGTTTACGGTGAGTTGTGGGAAGTCCTGCACGACCTTAAAGCCGACCGCGTTTATATTGTGCAGCCGCACCCATTGGGCAACGAAAGCATGATAAGCATATACTTTGAAAGCAAGCGCAAGGGCGTGGAGAGCATGAAACCGCACATTCAGAATTTGAAGATGAGCGACGTAGCGAAATTTTGCAGCGACCTAACAAAGAACCTGTTTATGTTCATTACGGACATTGACCAGCAGGTAAAGGACAGATGCGCGAAATCTTTGCTTTCGTCCTGCGGAACTTCGCAAGTGATAATAAAGCGGCTTAGTGATAATAGCCACGATTGGGTAGGCTCTATATTCGTGGAGTTTACCCATGACGCGGATATTAACGAGCAGGATGCCCACAACATTCTGCACGAAGCCGCCATGAACATTCAGTACATTTTACCCGAATTTGTAGATTAGCAGATTATGGCAAACATCAAGATTTTAGCCCCCTTCATACTTGCATGGGAGGGCGGTTTTACCAACGACCCGATAGACCGGGGAGGAGCGACCAACAAGGGCGTAACGCTTGCAACGTGGAAACAAGTAGGCTACGACAAGGACGGCGACGGCGATATAGACGTAGACGACCTTAGAAAGATTACCACGGACGACGCTGTAAACGTGGTTATGAAGCCCCACTTTTGGGACAGGTGGAAAGCCGACAAAATAAAAAGTCAGTCGGTAGCCAACATTCTCGTAGATTGGGTATGGGCTTCCGGAAAGCACGGAATAACCAACGTACAGCGACTGCTGGGCGTGAAGGTGGACGGAATTGTAGGCGACAAGACAATAGCCGCGCTTAACGCCAAAGAGCCGCGCCAACTGTTCACGGCGATAAAGAAAGCCCGTGTTTCCTTCATTGAAGGCATCATCAGAGCCAACCCGAAGCAAAAGCGGTTCAGAAACGGCTGGCTTAACCGCCTCGCGTGTATTGAGTACGGCAAACTGAAATATACCACGGACGGCAAGACATTAACCGAATTTCAATTCAAGGACGTATGAAGAAGTTGTTAGGCTTCATTATTGCCGCGTTCTTTCTTCTTTGTCTTTTCGGGTGCAGCAGTACCCGAAAAACCATTAAGGAGGAAACGAGCGTAACAGCATCGCAGAAGGAAACGACCAACAGCGAGAGCGACAAGGCGGCGAGTTCCACGACCAACACAGAGGTAAAGACCAATACAAACGTAGTGGTAGATTTTACCAAAGTGGA
>CAVKOT010000195.1:0-3365 GCA_963658045.1 Opitutia bacterium UBA4654 | reverse complement strand
GAGTACAACGACGGAAGTAGCGACCTTCTTACAGAATACCCGGCACCCGAAAAAGTACCCGAAAATTCCAAGGGCAGCAGCCAGCGCAAGCCGCCCGACAGAAAAAGCGGCATAAAGTCCATTACTTCCGGGCGCATCACAATCAACGGAAACAGCAGCGAAAGGCAAGAAACGCAGGCTAAAACGACCGAAAACAGCCGCGAGAACAGCCAAAAGAGCGCGGAAAGCCAAGAAACAGACCAAAAACAGGAGCAGAAAAGCCCGACATTCGGGTATTTTGCACCCATTCGCGCTGCTTTTGTCCTTCTTTTGGTTGTTGCCGCCGTTGTATTGTGGTGGAAGTTGAAAAAGGGGTAAAAAGAAACCCGAAAAAGCACTTTTTGGGTACTTTTTCGGGTACTTATTTCGCAACGCCTTGATAATCAAGGTTGAAGGCGGAGAGAGAGGGATTCGAACCCCCGGTACCTCGCGGTACGCCGGTTTTCAAGACCGGTGTAATCGACCACTCTACCATCTCTCCTGTCCCTCGCATTATTCTTGCGAAGTGTCTCTGGATGGTCGCCATTTTTGTTGCATTGCTGCTTGGCTTCTTTCAAAGACGCTGCAAAGGTATAACCTTTTCTGAACATGACCAAATGCTGACCGATTTTTATTTTCATGACTTGGCTGCCTTGGGGCAAGACTTCTGATGGAATGGGGGGAAATGTCGGGGGAAAGGTGTACTTTTGCATTGCGTATGCAGCCCTTGCTGCTGTGTGTGGCGAGGCTGGGAGTGAAATGGATGAGAGACATGAGACAGGAAATCATAGATGAACTGAACAGGATGGGGGCCGCAGATGAGCCTTTCCTCTTTGTCATCGACTATCTGGGCGAGCATGCTTATGTGCGGCGGCTCTGTGATGTGGATGCGGAGGAATGCCTGTATGACATCAATGGCCGCAGCAATGTGCCTGGACAGGAGGGGGACTGCATGCGGCAACCGCTGCTGTGGGAGGCGCAGATGCCCGGCTTGGAGCAGTACAGGAGAGGTTTCGACGTGGTGATGAGGAATATCATCGCAGGGAATAGTTACCTGGCCAACCTCACTTGCCAGGTGCCCGTGCGCTGCAGTCTCTCCCCTCGCGACATATTCCTGCGGACACAGGGGCGATACAGGCTCTATCTCAAGAGCGCGCCAGGGAGTGGGGCGCGGATAGTGTGCTTCTCACCCGAGCCTTTCGTGAGGATTGAGCACGGACGCATCAGTTCCTTTCCCATGAAGGGCACGATGGATGCCTCGATGCCAGAGGCGCGGCACCTGCTGATGTCCAGCCGTAAGGAGGCATGCGAGCATGCGACCATCGTTGACCTCATACGCAATGACCTCAGCCGCGTGGGTAGATAGATACCGTTATGTGGAGGTGCTGCACACTCACCAGGGAGACCTCCTGCAGACCAGTTCGCAGATAAGCGGCCTCCTGCCCAGTGACTACCGCACGCACCTGGGTGACATACTCGCCGCGCAGTTGCCCGCAGGCTCCATCACGGGTGCGCCCAAGGAGGCCACCCTGCGGATTATCGCCGGGGCGGAGGGCTACAGCCGTGGCTTCTACACAGGAGTCATGGGCATCTGTGACCAGGGCTGTGTGGACTCGGCTGTGATGATACGCTTCCTGGAGGAGAATGAACAGGGTCTGTTTTACAAGGCCGGCGGTGGCATCACAGCGATGAGTGACTGTGAGAGTGAATATGAGGAGGTGGCCAGGAAGGTGTATCTGCCCATTTCCCAGTAAGAGGTTTGACTATATAGATATTGTATGGAGCATCAGTTCGTGGAGACCGTCAGGATGGTGGATGGTATGCCTTGCGGCCTGCGTTACCACCAGCAGAGGATGGAGCGCACCATCCGGCACTTCTTTCCCGTACTGGCCCATGCTGGCATGCCGCAACTTGCCAGCATCCTGAGGCCGTCAGACAGTGGGGCAGTGGTCAAGGCAAGGGTCGTGTATGGCAGCCAGGGAATAGAGCAGGTGCAGTATGCGCCCTACAGGATGCGTGACATCCATTCGCTGAGGGTCGTGCATGACGATGCCATAGAGTATGCCTATAAGAGCACCGACCGCACAGCCCTCAACCTGCTGGCAGCCCGCCGAGGGGACAGTGACGAGGTGGTCATCGTGCGCAAGGGACTCGTCACCGACACCTCGTTCACCAACATCGCCATTCTCGTCGGGGAACAGTGGCTCACGCCCCGCACACCCCTGCTCTGTGGCACCAGGCGCGCGGCATTGCTGGAGGCCGGTGTCCTCACCGAGGCCGACATCACCATGAGGATGCTGCGCGAGGCCAGGCGTGTGCGGCTCTTCAATGCCATGATAGGGTTTGGCGAGGTGGAACTCCCAGGGGACATGGTACATATATAATGCGCGAGGGCAGCATCAGGCCTGTGTGCCCGGTGCTGCCCTCGTGTACTTTCGGTGTGGGTCCCTCGCGTACTGCTTACCACTGGCTGCCCCAGGGATTGCGCTTGACCATGTCGGCACCAGTTATGTCGCTGAAGTCAATGTCACCGCTGAACTCATCTTTTGTGTTATTGCTTGTGGTGGTGCCAAAGCCATTCGTTTTTATACCCGATGTGGCCGCCAAACCCTCGCAGTAGCCCTTCTCTGTGCCCAGTTCGCATGTTGTGATGCTGGGGGCGATATATGTCTTTTTCATTTTGTTTCTTTTTGTGTGTTTGTGATTATTTGACTATGAACTTGCGCCCGTTCTGAATGTAGAGCCCGCCCTTCTGGGTGCGAGTTACCTTGCGGCCAGTGAGGTCGTAGATGGCATCGTTGCCGTTGTTGGCTGCGTTGCTCTCTATGTGTCCGATGCTGGTTGCCTCGCCATCAATGCGCATGGAGATGCCCTTCACCTGTGCGGTGGCATTACGGTTGAGGTAGGCATGGTTGGCGTTGAGTTTAGTCACGCTGCTGTTGGCGGCAAAGAAACCTACAACGCCTGTGCCATCATCGGCCACACCGAAGACGAATTTGTCAGAGAGGTCTGTGGCATCTGTTGTTGTGCCCACGAGGTCATTGCCCTCCAGGGCTGTTGCACGGGCCACGGCCTTGAGTGTTACCGCCTCGGCGTTGTTGTTCTCGCCTATCAGGACAACGCCCTCATTGGCAGGTGCGGCTTCCACCTCCTTCAGCACAAGCTCCTTGTTTGCTGCATCCAGGGTTCCCTGGTACATCTTGATATTGTCATCTGCCACAGCTACGTCAAATGGGGCGGCAAAGGAGTTGTAGGTGTTTTGGTCTACAGGGTACATGTCGAAGTCATGGCAAAGTGTCTTGTCCTGGAATAGGTAGACACATTTAGGAACAATAAATGTGTTATAA
>CAVKOT010000194.1:0-5385 GCA_963658045.1 Opitutia bacterium UBA4654 | reverse complement strand
ACCCAGTAGGGGGCGGGGATGATGACCTCGTCACCCTTGTTGACAAGAGCCATCACGGTGTTGCACACGCTCTGCTTGGCTCCGTTGCTGCAGAGTATCTGGCTGGGCAGGTAGTCCAGGCCGTTCTCATTCTTCAACTTGGCGGCTATGGCCTTCTTCAGTTCAGGATAGCCAGGCACAGGAGAGTAGCGGGTCCAGTTGTCCTGCACGGCCTTGATGGCCGCCTCCTTGATGTGGTCAGGCGTGTTGAAGTCGGGCTCACCCACACTCATGTTGATTATATCGACTCCCTGAGCCTTGAGTTCACTGCTGCGCTGGCTCATGGCCAGGGTCGCGCTCGGTGACAGACGGTTGAGTCTGTCTGACAGAATGTTCTCCATCTCTTGTAATGTTATAGGGTTCCTGTATTTCTTGTTTGCGCCCCGCGCTGTGCCGTGCGGGAGTCCCGCAGGCAGTGCGTGTGCCGCGCCAGCCGCTCAGAGCTTGTGCCCCATGCGTATGCGCTTGGTCTCGAGATAGCGTTTGTTGTAGGGGTTGGGCTCCACCACGATGGGCACGTTCTCGACAATCTCGAGTCCGTAACTCTCCAGTCCCACCCGCTTGACGGGGTTGTTGGTGATAAGGCGTATCTTGCCCACGCCCAGCTCGCGCAGTATCTGTGCGCCCACACCATACTCGCGCTCGTCAGGCTGGAAGCCGAGGTGTATGTTGGCATCCACCGTGTCATCGCCCTCTTCCTGGAGCTTGTAGGCAGCAATCTTGTTCATCAGCCCTATGCCTCGTCCCTCCTGGTTGAGATAGACCACTACCCCACGTCCGTCCTTCTCTATCATCTGCATGGCCCGGTGCAGTTGCTCGCCGCAGTCACAGCGCTTGCTGCCGAAGATGTCGCCTGTCATGCAGCTGCTGTGCATGCGCACAAGCACGGGGTCATCGGCCTTCCACTCGCCCTTGATGAGGGCCACGTGTTCCAGGCCATTGCTCTTCTGGCGGAAGGGAATGATGCGGAAGTTACCGTACTCGGTGGGCAACTCGGCCTCCACACCGCGCTCCACCAGCGACTCCTGCTTGAGCCGGTAGGCGATGAGGTCGCGTATGCAGATAATCCTGAGCCCATGCTCCTGGGCCACCTGGCGCAGTTGCGGCATGCGTGCCATGGTACCGTCCTCATTGAGTATCTCGATGAGCGCGGCGGCGGGCTGCAGTCCTGCCAGGCGGGCGAGGTCAATGGCGGCCTCGGTGTGCCCGGCACGCTTGAGCACGCCCTTGTCCTGGGCATAGAGGGGATTGATATGTCCCGGGCGGCCAAAGTCAGTGGGCTTGCGCGAGGGGTCGGCCAGGGCACGTATGGTGGCGGCACGGTCATGCGTGCTCACGCCTGTGGTGCAGCCTTCCAGGAGGTCCACCGTGACTGTAAAGGGCGTGCCCAGCATGCTGGTGTTCTCCTGCACCTGGTGCGGGAGCTCAAGTTCCCTGGCACGGCTGATGGTGATGGGGGCACACAGCACGCCGCGTCCGTAGCGCAGCATGAAGTTGACCTTCTCGGGCGTAATCATCTCGGCCGGGGTGATGAAGTCGCCCTCATTCTCGCGGTCCTCGTCATCCACCACAATGACAAACTTGCCTTGCTTGAAGTCCTCAAGAGCCTCCTCGATGGTGCTCAGTGTCACTTTGTCATTCATATTGTTGCTTGTTAATACGTTCTATAATGAGTGTGTTTATCTTGCGAATGGTGTTCATGTCATTCCACAGGCGCAGGCGATAACGCCAGATGCGCAGCCAGAAGAACAGGCCCAGCGGGAAGAACAGGCCAGTGGCCACATTGAGACGTGCCGAGTGGAAGGGTCTGGTGTGGGCATCGGTCTCCAGTATGGGATACTGGTTGAGCCGCATCAGGATGACGCTGTCGCGGGTGTTGTGCAACTCCTCTATCAGTGTCTCAAGCCTCTCGCTCAGCCTCTCCACCTCACGGTCCTCCCTATAGTGGAAGAAGATGCGGGCATAGGAGGGCATGCGCATGAGACGAGCCTCCTGGTTGTAGGCGTGGCAGTCGGCCGAGAGAGCCTCCAGGTCGCTGACCACACGGCGATAGTCGGGGTCGTGGATGACAACCTCCTTGCGGTTGATGGCGCGTGAGGCACGCAGCCCAAGGAGGCGTTGCACAAAGGCACGGTAGCCCTCGATGTTGAACACCGCACTGTCCTTGTTGGCGCGGTTGGTCAGGAACACGCCCACGGGCAACAGCACCGCACTGCTGAGCCAGATGCCGGCCGTGACGTTCCACTCTCCAGCCTTCGCCATCTTCTCTCCGCCCACGTTGACGATGTAGTAGAAGATAAATATCACCACGCTGATGACCACGGGCAAGCCCAGTCCGCCCTTACGGATGATGGCTCCCAAGGGTGCCCCAATGAAGAAGAAGAGCAGGCAGGCCAGGCTGAGTGTGAACTTCTTCTGCTCCTCCATGCGGTGGCGACGCAGGAGCATGTTGGTGTCCGAGGTGATGATAGAGCGGAACTCATACTCCGAGCGCAGGCTCTCGGCATGTGTCTGTGCCGACCGCCAGGCTGTCGCACGCTGGTCGTCAGAGAGCCGTGCGTAGAGGGTGTCCAGCGGCAGAGCCTCGGCAGCCTCCCTCACGATGCGTGCCGAGTCACGTGTCCCAGCGGGGAGGTCCTTGCACAGGAAGGTGCTCATGGTGCTCGCGGCGATGGCATGCGCCATGCTGTCCGACACCTGCTGGAGTGAGTCGATGCCCTGGCGTATCTCATGCAGCCCCTTGGTCTGCGCGTTGCCCGAGAACAGGTTGGCATCCATGAGATTGAAGTTGGCGTCAAAGGGTATCAAATCGACCTCGCTCACAAACGACTCGCGCATGTAGGGCACGCTGGCCCTGAGCATGTTGCCGCCGCCCTGGGAGTCCATGTTGCGGAACCGCTCGCCATGCAGGAGCGTGAGCTTGAGGTGCCTCTTGTCGGCCGTGCTCTGCAGGCGCGCGCTGTCGGCCAGCACTATCTGCGCGTCCTCATAGCCGTCCGTGTTGCTGTATATCATCACACCGTAGAGCATGCCCGTGCGGGTGTCCTTGTGGTGGACATAGAGGTTGTAGCCCGGAATCTCGCTGTAGAAGATGCCCTCGGGAATCTCCAGTTCGGGTGACTTCTGCTTCATGCTCCACACGAGGGTGGCCAGTTGCTTGGTGGCCTCAGGCCCCACCTTGTTCTGGAAGTAGAAACTGCCCAGGCACACAAAGAGCGCAAAGACGAGCACAGGCTGCAGGATGCGCACCAGGGGAATGCCGCTTGCCTTCATGGCCAGGAGTTCCAGGCGCTCGCCCATATTGCCGAAGGAAATCAGGCTGGCAAGCAGCACCGCCAGGGGCAGGGAGATGGGTACCAGGGTGAGTCCGCTGTAATAGAAGAACTTGGCAAGCACGTCCAGCGACAGGCCCTTGCCCACAAGTTCATCGACATAGCGCCACATGAACTGCATCATGAAGATGAAGAGGCAAATGAAGAATGTACCTGCAAAGAGCAGCAGATAGTCCTTCAGAATGAATATGTCGAGCTTCTTGAATATCCTCATTACAATGTGTGCGTGCGCACACATGCGTGCGCAACCAACCGCAAAGGTATAACAATTTCCGCTTTCCCGCAGCAAAACTGACGGCCAATGAGAAACGAAGGCTCATGCAGGACCCCATTCCCAGGCACACACGCCCCTGCGCCTGGTCATGCAGCACGCCCGGCTAACCACAAGAGCAACATAAGGGGGTATATAAAACAAAAAAGAAGCGACTCTCACGGGCAGCTTCTTCCAACTAACAATCTTTATTAACCTAAAAACTAACTAAAACTAACAATCTCCGTTATCTGTCAAACCGATCTTTTCGTTCTCAAATGCGCTGCAAAGGTACACCGATATTTCTATTCACGCAAGACTTTCTATGGCAAAAATGAGATTGATTTGTAATTTTCTTGATATATATCAATTCCGACCCCAAAAGCGCATCCTTTCCCATAATATAGGGCTGGAAGCACTGGGGCAATCGGACACCTGGCAAGCGCATTTGCCCAGCCTGGTGTTTCCCTGCCTGGTGTTTCCCTGGAAGAAAGCCTTCCGAACTTCTATCCACAGAACACTGTGCAACAGCGATTTGTGGATTATTGCGGCATGGCATGCGTGTTTCAGCCGCCACGTCTGCAGGGAGTGCCCGCATACTTTTGGATTTGCATGGGAAAGTGCAGGTGCGCTGCCTCGTACGGGGAGCCATAGTGCCCATACATCTGCAAGCGCGCCCCCTCCTCACTTAAAAAAGTTAAAATAATGTTGCAAAAGGCTTTTCGCGATACGGGGAACAAGGATTTATCCGTAAATTTGCCACCTATGAGAAGCAAAATTATCCTAATGGCCGGTATGCTGGCACTGGCTCTGCCCACCCTGCCCTGCCAGGCCCAGGAGGTGGTGGACACCGCCTCATACACGCCCATGGCCGAGGAGGCCATGCGCACACCACGCATCAGAAGCACGAGAGAGGCTGATGACGCGCCGCTCGATGCCGAGCCCTACAGCGACGACACTCCCGTGGCAAGCATGCCATGGATGGGTTATGGCCTGGGCGGATGGGACCTGCACCAGGGACTCAATGCCCAGGTGGGGGCAGGGGTGCGCGTTGGCTGGGGCAGGAACAACCCATGGCGCGGGGCATCCTTCTTCACCGATGTCGCAGCCATGTACTGCATGCCGCTGAGCAAGGACGGCAAGTGGACGGCTGCTGTGGGTGGATACTTCTCCAACTATCGGCTGTGGGGCCGTCAGATGAACAGCGTGGGGCTGTGCGGACTGGTGGACTACCGCTTCAACGACCGTGTGGACCTGAGTGGCTTCATCATGCATGACTTCGGGGTGATAGGCGGGCACGCCGCCGGGACTCCCCTACTGCCCTTCCTGGAGCAGCCACGCACGACCGTGGGGGCACAACTGGGCATCAACATGGGCGAGAAGGCTCGCCTGGAGATAGGACTGAGCTTCACCCGACAGAATGGCCCCTTCCCCTACAGCACCGACCCCGCAGGCCGCCCACTGCCCACACGCCCGACACGCTCCATCCTGGACCCTGACTTCTGAGGAAAGCGAGGAGAAAAGCGTCATGCCACACCGCATGACGTTTCACCCAAACAGAATGCAGGGCATTCGTCTTACCACCTCCACCATAGACTCATGACACTTGCCCACGAACAAAAGATATCTGCTTTGGCACACGAAGAAGCGAAAGCAGCCTGGGCAAGAATACCCATCCACCGTCCAGCCCAAGGCTGGACGGTGGATGCAAGCATACTTCATTGGCAAAGTAAGTTAACTTCTCGCACCGTCCAGCCTTGGGCT
>CAVKOT010000193.1:0-5395 GCA_963658045.1 Opitutia bacterium UBA4654 | reverse complement strand
ATCTCCAGGTGACTGATGGTGTGCCCCTGGCCATCAAAGGTGCCCTGGAAGGGCTTGGCGCTACTAATGCCGATGGGTGTCATCGTGATGCCGCCCATGTCGATGTCAGCCGTCAGCCTGGCCGAGGCGTTGGGTGTCTGGGCCACCACGGCCTTGGACCACCAGAGCAGGTCATATCCGTCCTTCAGTGCATAATAGCCATCCGTGCCTGGCTTGACATAGTCGGGCTGTGCCTCTCCACACTCCGTACAGAACCCATGTGCATAAGCATGTGTGTGTTCTCCGTCTGCCAGGAGTGCTGTCCCGACAGCGTCCTGCTGCACAGCGCGCGCCACCGAAGGGGCGGCAGAGAGCAGCAGCATGGCAGCCAAGGCTGCCGCATGATGGTTGTACCTCATACCATTTGTTCGTTTTAGGTGGTTAATAATCATTGCATAATGCATTCTTAGATTTCAAAGTTACATTTCTTTTGCAAAAGCAAGAAGGCCAATGCGTGATTTTTTGCAGGAACGAGACAAAAAAGGACATATTGCAGCACAAATAGCGCAACATTTCCCGAATTCGTCCAAACGACTTCCCGAAAAGTAGAGAGGCAATCCATGACAGGCGGATGGCTGCCAGGAAAACGTGCCTGCGCGGGAGCCTCTGGCGATAAATCAGGGAGACCTGGCTTTCCACAGGCGCGACCCGCACTGGGTGCAGCGGGAAGCCCACCCGCACGCATCACGCTGCAAGTGCCAACGCAGGGGCATGCACCGCTCCACGCAGGGGCATGCGGAAGGCATCGCATCGGCATGCGTCCAGTACCCCACCACACAGGAAGGGGAGAGGGGACAAGAAAGCGGAAAGGCGTGGACACGCATTCGCGTCCACGCCTTTCCTTGTATGGCTCACTGCACGGGCACGAAGCCCAGCGGTATCAATCACTTCTTCTGACGGTTGCCGTAACGACTCATGAACTTATCCACACGGCCAGCGGTATCCACCAGCTTGCTCTTGCCAGTGTAGAAGGGGTGTGAGCTGCTGGAGATTTCCAACTTCACCACGGGGTAAGTCTCGCCCTCAAACTCCACGGTCTCGGTGGTCTTGCAGGTTGAGCGACTGAGGAACATGTCACCGTTGCTCATGTCCTTGAACACAACGGGACGATAGTTTTCGGGATGCAATCCTTTCTTCATATCTTTATTTGCTTTTGTGTCCCCGAGTTCCCTGCCTTGCAACAGGAAGTGGATAAGGGACGAGTTAATGTAAAATCCGGCTGCAAAGGTACGGCCTTTTCGCCCTACCAGCCAAATTTTTCCGAAGGAATGTGCATCGCGGCCTGGATTTTGTTGTCGCAGGATGGGCTCGGAGCCAGGCATTTCCCCTATGTCACCCACACCGGCAGGCAGTGGCAACCCCAGGACGGCATGCCGACAAAGGTGGGGGAAACGCCTGCCTCTCACATGCCAGGGACACATATTATATATATAAAACGCATGCCACGAAGAAAAAACGCGCCTCCGCGCAAGACTATTCCCCATATTTGTGCTAATTTTGCAGTGCCGTAAGGCAAGCAGAAGAGAAAAGAGAGAGATATTCCAACCATATTAAAACTTCAAAGAAATGACAAGTTACAAGGAATTGGGTCTGGTGAACACCCGTGAGATGTTTGCCAAGGCAGTGAAGGGTGGCTATGCTATCCCCGCTTTCAACTTCAACACTCTGGAGCAGATGCAGGCTATCGTGCAGGCTGCTGTGGAGACCAAGTCACCCGTCATCATGCAGGTGTCCAAGGGCGCACGCAACTACGCCAACGGCACCATCCTGCGCTACATGGCCCAGGGTGCTGTAGAGTATGCCAAGGAACTGGGTTGCCCCAACCCTCAGATAGTACTGCACCTGGATCACGGAGACACCTTCGAGCTGTGCAAGGACTGCATCGACAACGGTTTCTCAAGCGTGATGATCGACGGTTCATCTCTGCCCTATGAGGAGAACATCGCCCTGACAAAGAAGGTGGTGGACTATGCTCACCAGTATGACGTGACCGTAGAGGCCGAGCTGGGCGTGCTGGCAGGCGTTGAGGACGAGGTTGCCTCAGAGGTGTCACACTACACCAAGCCCGAGGAGGTCATCGACTTCAGCACACGCAGCGGCTGTGACTCACTGGCCATCTCCATCGGCACCAGCCACGGAGCCTACAAGTTCACTCCCGAGCAGTGCACACGTGACCCCAAGACTGGCAGACTCGTGCCTCCCCCATTGGCATTCGACATCCTGCACGAGATTGAGAAGAAGCTTCCCGGATTCCCCATCGTGCTGCACGGATCATCATCAGTTCCCCAGGACGAGGTAGATACCATCAACAAGTACGGCGGCAAGCTGCCCGACGCTGTGGGTATCCCCGAGGAGCAGCTGCGTGAGGCTGCCAAGAGCGCAGTGTGCAAGATCAACATCGACTCTGACTCTCGCCTGGCCATGACTGCTGCCATCCGCAAGCACCTCGCCGAGCATCCCGCTGACTTCGATCCCCGTCAGTACCTGAAGCCCGCACGTGAGAGCATGAAGAAGATGTACATCCACAAGATTGTGGACGTGCTGGGCAGCAACAACAAGCTGTAAACCCCACACGCTCAGCAGGCACTGCACAGGCAGCACGCTGAAGCACATGACCAGGAGGGGCAAGCCCATGAGGGCCTGCCCCTCCTGCTGTTTGACGACCAGCCCCAGGCCACCGGCCGGCCTGGACAGGGCCTACAGGCGGGAGGGATGACAATGATGTCCCCTCCCAAGCACCTTGTTAAGTAAAAAACAACTATATTTGTACCCTGTTACAGGTAAAGAGCCACACACATGCCAGGACACTTAGTCATATCCACCAGCATCGACCTCATCACCATCCCCCACAAGGAGATAGTGTATGTGACAGCCGACGGCAACTACTCCACCATCACAACGCATGGCGGCGACACACTGCTGTCGGCCATGCAGTTGGGACAGATAGAGCAGATGCTGGGAGAGGGTGATGACGGGACCGTGTTTGCGCGCATCGGGAAGAGTCTGATAGTGAACATCTCCTGCATACGGTATATCCACATACCCAAGCAGAGGATTGTCCTGCACGACAGCATGGGACACGCCTACCAGCAGCAGGCCTCGCGCGAGGCTCTGAAGGAGCTCAAGAAATACATGGAGACGGAATATGGGAAATAAGAGGAACGATATAGGGGAAGAGGAAATCCGCATCATCGGCCAGAGGACCGGGGACGAGGAGCGCAATGATGCCTGCCGGCATCATCGCACCCGCTGGAGTCATGGGATGAGATGGGGAGCGGCACTGGCTGTGGTGGTCATGCTGGCAGGACTGGCCGTGGCCCTCATCCCCGCTGGGGGACAGAAGGACACCCCACTGGAGAGCAGTCCTGAAGCCCACACGCAGGAGCAGACGAAGACGGTCGCCGCCCAAAAGGGTGCGGCCGCATACACCACCGTGAGGGACACCACCGTGAAGGACATCCCCATGCACATCTTTACCCCACACAATGCCGTGCCAATGCTGGTCAAGGGGAACATTGACATCGAGGGGCATCCTGACTACATACTGGGGGCCATGGCTGCCGATTACGGCCGCGACAGAGGGGAATGGCGCATCAGCGGGGGCTTCATCTACAGGGGCGAACTCATCTCTCACTCTGTGTCGAAGTGGGGGTTCTGCGCCATCCTCAACGGGAAGGTCACGCTGGGACGCTCACTGTCAACAGGACTGTTTGAGCAATGTATAGCCCAGGGCGGCGACTTCTTCCGCCACGACGCACTGGTGAGTGACGGCAAGGTGGCCAACCGCCACCGCAAGCCCCGCAGCATCAGGCGTGCGCTCATGACACGAGGCGATGTGGCCAGCATCGTGGAAACGGAGATTGTGGTCTCCAATGCTGAGTTTGCCGAGGCACTGCAGGCCCTGGGAGCGGAGCAGGCCATCAGCCTCGTGGGATCTGCCCATTCGGTACGCTGGGCCTACGATGCCAGGCAGCGACTGTTCGTCACGGGAAACACCGATACTCCCCAGCCTGATGTGGTAAACTTCATCGTGTGGCGAGCCAGCGATGGCACCACGCATAAGTGAGCAGTCCGGAGGGGGAGGATAGGGGTACATTCATTTCATACTCTCTGAGCGTGGTTTTATACGGCCATGCTTTTTTTGCTTTTCCCCTACACGCTTCCAGGCTAACTTTGCAGTGAGCAAAACAAAGAGAAACATGCGACAAAGCATAAAGACATTTGCACTGGCAAGCGGGGTGACAGCCTCGCTCCTGGTCATCGGACTGATGCCTGGCATCAGCATTGGGGGCATTCGCCTGCGCAAGGTTGACCTGCTGAGTGACATCCGTCCTGCAGCCCCGTCGGCCAGGATAGCAGGTGACACGCTGCTGGCCGCCACCACATCCCATGCGGCCGAATGGCCCGACAGCATCGTGCCCATCGAGGACTTCTCGCAGGGCAACCCTGGCGGCATGACCCACTTCTATGACATGATGGCCAACATCCACAGCCTTGGGCGACCGGTGCGCATCGCGGTGCTGGGCGACTCCTTCTTCGGTGCCGACATCACCACATGCACCCTGCGCGAGCACATGCAGGACGAGTATGGCGGCGAGGGAGTGGGATGGATAGACTTTGCCTGTGCCCAGGACGAGCGACGGGCCACGGTGACCCACCTCAGTGAGGGGGCCCAGGAGCACATCCCGCACCAGAAGGGGTATGACTGGCAGCACGCCCTGCCCACCCTGCGCTACTGCCAGGTGGGCAAGGGAGCCTGGGCCACCTTTGACGGCACACGGTATAAGCGTCACCTGAAAGGATGGAGCAGGGCTTCACTCTTCTGCGGGAAGGCGGTGAGCCTATCAGCCTCACAGGCTGATGACACGATGACATCCATGCAGACCGAGGAGACGGAGAACCTGAAGAGATGCACGATGAGGGTGGCAGGAGGCAAACTGCATATAAAGGCACGCGGCAGTGGTGTCGTGTATGGAGTGGCACTGGAATCGGCAGAGGGGGTGATAGTGGACAACTTCGGCGTGCCTGGCATGTCGGGCAAGGAGATAAGCAAGGTGCCCGCAGGGCTGGCGCGTGAGTTCGCGTCACTGCGCTCCTATGACCTCATCATGCTGGAGTACGGGCTCAACGTGGCCAGCGACGAGAACCTGGCTTACCACTATGAGAATTATCTGAGGCAGATGAGAAAGACGGTGGCCAGGCTGAGGGAGACATGGCCTGACGCGTCCATACTCGTCATGGGCGTGCCCGACCGGGCAGGAAACACCGACACGGGCCTGGGCACGATGCCCTGCATCATCCAGATGGAAGCCACCCTGCACCAACTGGCACAGGAGGAGCAGGTGGGCTTCTACAG
>CAVKOT010000192.1:0-5397 GCA_963658045.1 Opitutia bacterium UBA4654 | reverse complement strand
ACCATCTCCATATCAGAACTCAAGCAGATGTCCCCGCTTGACATCGCACGCCAGTATGCCGAGCAGCGCGGATGTGCGCTTGACGACGGGATAATCGATTTGTTCAACCAAGCAGTAAAGTCAGCCAACGAGGAATGAAACTACAGCAACTCACCATACACAACATCGCCTCGATAGAGGATGCCACCATACACTTTGACCGACAGCCGCTGGCAGGCAGCGAGGTGTTTCTGATAACGGGAAAGACTGGGGCGGGCAAGTCAACCATCCTGGACGCCATCTGTCTGGCACTCTATGCCGACACCCCACGCCTCGACAACACCAACATGCAGGGCAACCTGGCCGACCTGGACAAGGAAGTGAGGGTCAACGACCCACGCCAACTCATGCGCCGAAACACGGGGGAGGCCTATGTGAGACTGCTCTTCACCGGCATCAACGGCCTGCCCTACGAGGCCACATGGTCGGTGGCGCGTGCCAAGAACAAGCGCGACGGCAACCTGCAGGCCAAGAAGTGGTGCCTGAGAAACCTGCAGACGGACTTCTCCTACAGCAAGGACGAGGAGATAAAGCAAGAGATAAGGCGGGCCATAGGGCTGGACTTCAAGCAGTTTTGCCGCACGACGATGCTGGCCCAGGGGGAGTTCACACGATTCCTCAACAGCAAGGACGACGAGAAGGCCGAGATTTTGGAGAAGATCACAGGAGTGAGCATCTACTCACGCATCGGCGCGAAAATCTTCGAGATGACCAAGGAGCGGAAGACGCAATGGGAAAGCGCGGAGCAGCGGGCGCAAAGCGTACGCATCATGAGTGACGAGGAACTGCAGGCCAAACGGCAGGAGTGCGGGCTGCTGGAGCAATCCCTGGACAGGAACAAGGCCGCGCGGGAGGTGGAGCAGGCCAAATGCACATGGTTTGCCAGGGAGAGCGAACTGGCACAGGAGTCGTCATCGGCACGGAGGGCACTGGCCGAGACCGAGGAGAGGATTAGGAGCGAGGCCTTCCAGAAAAGCATGCTGCTGACCGGGCAATGGAGGAAGACCCAGGAGGCAAGGGGATGGGCTGCCGACTGCCAGGAGGCCCATGCCTGCATCTGCAAGCAGACACAAGCACTGGAGGGCATGTTCCTGGACTACCTCACACTGGCAAGGGCCCTGGACGAGACTCGTGACACAGGCGAGCGCAATGCCAAGGAAACCAGGAGGCTGCAGGCCATGCTGGATGCCGAGGCACCCCTTGTGCCCATCTATGAGCAGGAGCAATACATCACAAGCCGGCTGGAGACCATGACCGAATGCACAGACCGGGCACTGGGCAAGGCCGAGGAGGCCAGGCGCATGACTGCCACGATAGAGAAGGTGCTAATGCCCAAACGTGACGAGGCACAGAAGAGGTTGGACGCACAAACGGCCAGTCAGGCACTGCTGGGGAAGGAGACAGCCCGGGAAGAGGCTGCGCTTGAGCAATTTCACCTGCCACGCATGAGGCAGCAGAGTGAGTCGCTGGCCACACTCATGGGCCGTGTGGCCATGGCCACACAGGACATCGACACCTGCGTCAACGAGAGCAACAGGGCCAGGACGCTGCGTCAGAAGATGGCGGAGACGGAGAAAGAGGCGAGGCAAAAGCGACAGGAGGCCAACTTGTTGACTCCCAAGATACACGATGCCACGCTGGTGGTGCAGACCCTGCAGGAGGCCCACGAGAAGGAACGGGAGAAGGCAAGTGACTGGGCCAGGCGGCTGCGTGTGCGGCTGCATGTGGGTGACACCTGCCCCGTATGCCTCAGGCGCATCGACTCCACGCTGCCTCATGAGGACGCACTTGCCGAACTGGTGGCGGAGTCGGAGCAAAGGCTCGCACAGGCGGTGCAGAAGAAGGATGCGCTGGTGCGGGAACAGCAGACACTGGAGGCCACCGTCAGGGCTCTGGAGACCAGCCTCTCGCTACAGAGGGCCGAGATGGAGGGGGCCAGGCACCTGGCCACAGCCCTGGAGAAGGCACGACTGAGCGTGGGCGCATGCCTGGCCGAGGAGCATTGCCAGCAATTCCATATAGACCAGGAAGAGGCGCGGCACGCGCTCCAAGGCTGGGTGTCGCTCATGGGACAGGACATCTCGGGGGATGATGGTGCGCACGCGTCACCCGAGGACAGCACCCGCAGGCTGCGGGCTCTGCTGAAGTCCATGGACCAGGAGGCCAGGGAGGAAGCGGAGCGGCTGAGGCAAAGGATTGCCGAGGCAGAGCGCAAGGAGCAGGCCCTAAGACGGCTGAAGGCAGACCAGGACGCGCTGCGCGTGACACAGGAGAGGCTGTCAGCAGCCCTGCAGGAGGCCGAGAAGGCCATCGAGAGAGGACGGGGCGAGCTGAAGACAATACAGGCCACACGGGAACTGCTGGAGGCCAACCGCCAGCAGGCGATGGCCCAGGTGGAGACACTCATGGGGAAGCATGAGGGCTCACATTCCTGGAAATGGGACTGGAAAGAGTCACCCAAGGCTTTTGCCCAGGAACTGAAATCCGCCACGCTTGCCCACAACAAGCGCACGGAGGAGTTGAAACGGCTGGGACAGGAACAGGAGAAGCTGGAGGCAAGGCTTGCCCACATGAGGGCCACACTGGACACCATCGAGTCACTCGCACCCGAATGGGCCACACGCCCACGGCCTGACAGCCCCGCGCCTGGCCACTCTGATTATGACTCCATCATGCAGCAAGCCAGCACCTTGCTGGGCAGGATAGGTTCCGCACAGGAGCAACTGCGGCAGGCCAGACAGAGGATGACGGAGAGGGAGGGGCTGCTGAGAGAGTACTCTGTCGCCCACCAGCCCGAGTTGAACAACCTGGCCACACTGATGCCTGGGCATATCCCTGACGATGCAGCCACGCAGGACGTGGCCATGGCGTCCCTAAACTGGCTGAACAGCATGTCTCTCCCCGAAATAGAAGAGGCGGAAAAGCGCGCCTCGGAAGTCCTGGGCAGGCAAATCAAGCAGCAGGCACTCCTGCAGGAGGCGGAAAGGCAGAGGGGCGAGCACCTGCTGAGGAAGCCCACGATGAGCGAGAGTGAGACTCCCGAGACCCTGCAGGAGCGGCTGCGCACACTGCAGGCCGAGGCCGATGAACTGGCCAGACGTAAGGGTGGACTGCTGCGCGACCTGGAAGTGGATAGCGAAAACAGGCGCACGGCAGGCAAACTGAAGGAGGAGGCCAGGCTCAAGGAGGAGTTGTACCTGCGCTGGGAACGCCTCAACCAACTGCTGGGTGATGCCACAGGAAGCAAGTTCCGCAAGATAGCACAGAGTTATGTCCTGGCCAACCTGCTTCATGCCGCCAACTGCTACCTGCGCACTCTCACCGAGCGATACAGCCTCCAGGTGAAGCCTGGCAGCTTCGCCATATCCCTGTCCGATGCCTATCAAGGCTACACCACAAGGGCGGCCACCACCCTGTCGGGCGGTGAGAGTTTCCTGGTCTCCCTGTCTCTGGCACTGGCCCTGAGCGACATCGACAGCCGACTCTCCGTTGACACCCTGTTCATTGATGAGGGCTTTGGCACCCTGAGTGGCGAGCCCCTGCAGAATGCCATCAGCACCCTGCGCTCCCTGCACACCAAGGCGGGCAAGCACGTGGGTATCATTAGCCATGTGGAGGAACTGAAGGAGTGCATCCCGGTGCAGATACAGGTAAACCAGGAGGGCAACAACTCCAGCAGTCAAGTGGTGGTGGTGGGATAGCCCGACCTCTCCTCACACGCGCCCTCACCTACCCGGGCCGTGCCCGGACAAGTGCTTCCAGGCACGGCCCACCTGCCTACCGGCACGAGAGCAGGCGCATGACGGAAGGGGCTGGGCCACATACCAGGAAGGAAGCAGGCCATAGCCCTGCCTCCGACATTCCACACACTTCCCCACCCCACCCAGGTGAAGTTTCTGTTCGGAAGTTTGGAACACATGTTCGAAGGTTGCGAACACGTGTTCGGTAGTTGCGAACATGTGTTCCAAACTTGCGAACAGAGATTTTAAGTACGCACGCTGACAAAGGCATACTGCTGTCCTGGGCCAAGAACCCTGAAGCAACTTACACCACTTGTGCTCTTGTCACACACGGGACGGGCTGGCATACCCACTTTATCCTCTCAGCCAGCCCCAGCCATGCCATGGGAGCAGACGGCACTTTTCCATGGATAACACAGCGCATGTCACCCATCACAGGGAGCCATCCAGGCCATCATTCCAGGCCATTACGGATAAAAAAGCATTTTTTCCTTGCAAACGCTTTGCTGTTTCCAGAATTTGGCGTACCTTTGCAACCGCAAACAGGGATTTGCACAGCGATACATTGACTTTATGAAGAGGAAATCACGTCAGGACGATGCTCCTTGACGCAGTACCGTTCTAATATGCGGCAATAGCTCAGTTGGTAGAGCACGACCTTGCCAAGGTCGGGGTCGCGAGTTCGAGTCTCGTTTGCCGCTCATATTAGAATTGAGAAGCCCAGGTGGCGGAATTGGTAGACGCGCACGTTTCAGGTGCGTGTGCCGCGAGGCGTGCAGGTTCGAGTCCTGTTCTGGGCACCATTCAATGAAGACAAGGCAGGTGGCGCGATACTTATCGTGTCACCTGCCTTTGTTTTATGCCCTACCCCAACAAGACCTGCGCCCCCGAAAAAACGAAGAATATGTTGGCAGGCGGAAAGAGGCTGCCTGGCTTATAAAAGAAGTCTCCTGCCCTCCATAGAAGGAAGGCAGGAGACCCGACGAAGAGTGATTCGGATGGGGCTCGAACCCATGACCCGCAGCTTAGAAGGCTGCTGCTCTAATCCAACTGAGCTACCGAACCATCCTTTATGCCATTTCCCTGGACGCATCCTGCCATAGCAAGCCTTCCGAGGAAAAGCGAGTGCAAAGTTAAACACTTTCGCTCAAACACGCAAGGGAAACGTAATTTTCTTTTTCTCCATCAGGACTGTCTGCGCTCCAGGAGCACCACATTCTCGACATGCTGAGTGTGTGGGAACATATCGACAGGCTGCACGGCCACCACACGATAGTCATGGTCCAGCAACTGAAGGTCCCGTGCCTGGGTGGCAGGATTACAACTGACATACACGATCCTGCGTGGAGCGGCAAAGAGAATGGCCCCTACCACATCAGCATGCATACCAGCACGCGGAGGGTCGGTGATAATCACATCGGGACGGCCATGACGCTCGATGAAGTCCTTGTCCAGGATGTCCTTCATGTCGCCAGCATAGAAGAGGGTGTTACCTATGCCGTTGAGTTGGGAATTGACACGTGCGTCCTCGATGGCCTCGGGCACATACTCGATGCCCACCACCTGGCGGGCCTGGCGGGCAACAAAGTTGGCAATGGTGCCCGTGCCCGTATAGAGG
>CAVKOT010000191.1:0-5445 GCA_963658045.1 Opitutia bacterium UBA4654 | reverse complement strand
ATACCATCCAACTCCCCAAACGGCCCAAGAGCACCACCGAAATCACCTCCAGCCCTAACCTCTAACCAATCAACCACAAACCGCTCCCCAAGAAAGGACAGGCAACAGCCAGGACAACGCGCCCCGAAGGGGCAATTTGCCCATAGCCCAGGGTAACGCCCTGGGGGAAATGGGGGGCGGAACAATTGCGCGCCCTGTAAGGGCAAAAGCATCCACTCTCATGGCTTTTGCCCTTACAGGGCGTATCGCTGCTGTATATGCGCCATTCTCCCAGGGCGATGCCCTGGGCTATGAGCTTTAGGGCTTTCAGCCCATTACGGACAAATTCCCAAAAGTCCTAAGAACGCCACCCGATAATCTGCACCAACACCCCCTAATCTCTCAACCACAACCCTAAATCCACTCCAACACTAACCACCAAGCCATCAGCCACAATCCTAAATCCACTCCAACACTAACCACCAAGCCATCAGCCACAACCCTAAATCCACTCCAACGCTAAACCACCCCACTACCAACTATACCGCAGCCCCATGGGCAGGCTGAAGGAGAAGGGGTGCTCGGTCCACACCGTGTGCACCTGGCTGCCGCTGGGCACATACCACTGCCACGCCGGCTCGGCATACACGGCCCAGTGGGGCGACAGGCTGTACTGGAGACCCGCACCCACACCCATCTGCCACTGCAGAGGCGGCAGGAAGGTGGCACGGCCACCGTTGCTCACCTGGCTGCCCATCACATAGCGCGTGTCCTGCGTGCCGTGCAGGGGAATGTTCACCTGCACACCCACTGTCACATAGGCCTGCAGGCTCCTGGTAGTGGCCAGGCAACAGGTCATGTGCAGGGGCACGCCCAGGTAATGGGCCCGCTGCTGCCTCCTTATATAATAGGAGCCTGTGCCCTGGGTGAAGTCGGACTTCAGCAGGGAGTACTGCAGGCCCGTCTCCACACCCCAGCGCCCCACCAGCGTGTGCCTGAGCGAGAATCCGAATGTGAGGGGTCGCTCATGCCGCTCGCGCTCCTCTATCGGCCCCCTGTTGTTGGCGGCGATATTGAGCAGGGGCTGCTGGGCAGAGGTCATGTCCTCTGGCGGCACATTATTCAGATGCTCGAAGAACTGTTCCCAGGTAGTGAACCGCGTCGGGTCATCGTGCCCTGGACCATCGGGAGCGGGAGGCACAGAAGAGATTCCAGGAATAGAACCAGGCACATTCTGCGAGATCGACGAGGCAAGTGTGCCCGAAGCCAACAACTGCCACTGCCCACGCCGCTTGCCCGCAACCTGGTGGGTGAGGTCGGGTCGGGCAGGCATCTCCACAGGCCGCAAGGTGTCGGGCCGCAGGGTGTCACTCTCGGCCAGGAGTGGTTCCACAGGCACAGGAGCATCCTCTGCCGGGGAGGGGAGGGGATGCTGGGGGATGGTGTCCTGCGGCACGGAAGGCAGGGAGGATGGCTGGGGAGGAACGGGAGAAGGCTGGGGCTGGGGGGGGACTGTGGTGTCAGGCAATGCGGCTGGCCCGTTCCCGCCATGCTCCTGGACCGCGGGACGGGTGCTGGAAAGGAGGGGATGCCTCACGGGCGTGCCCCTGCGCTCCGCAAGATAGCGGTAGAGGGGGGCCACCAACAAGGCCAGCACCATGATGGCCAGCGTGCGACGGCCCAGCATGCGGCGCAGCATGGCCTTGGCCCTGGCCAACTGGCTCGACGAACTGTGGGGCTCGATGCCCAGCATCTCGGCTATCTCCTTGTGCGAGTAGCCCTCCATCACTGCCAGGCGGAACACCCTGGCATAGCCCTCGGGGAGGGCATCCACCGCCCGCAGCACCTCGCTCTCCTGCAGCAGGCGGTCGGCCTGTTCCGTGCCTGCCACCTCGTCCTCGGGCAAGGCGGACAAGGGGAGCATGGGCAAGCGTCCCCTGCGCTCGACATAGCGCAAGGCCACGTTGCGTGCTATCGTCCCCATCCACTCACCAAACCTGCGCTCGTCACGAAGCGCGTCGAGCGAGCGGAAGGCCAGCACGAAGGCATCATGCGCGAGGTCGGCAGCCAAGTGCCCGTCACCCCGCACAATCCTCTGGCACACCCCACGCGCCATGTCGTAGTGCGCCTCATACAGGCCAGCCATAGCCGCCCTGTCGCCTGCCTTCGCACGCCTTACCAGTTGCCCTGTGTCCATATCCATAGCGGGAGACAGGATGCCTCCCTTTTGCCATAGATACCCGAAAGCATGAAAAGACTGCATGATGAGGATAAAAGAATTATATTTACAATATTGGGACTTCGAACACGCTGTGCCGCCACATGGGTGGGAACATTACGCCCATGCCAGGACAAGGGGGATTCGTCTTCCCCATGAGGGCGGAAGCGGGACTCTGCCTCTGCCACAAGGTTGCCAGGCGCAGTGCCGCACCAGTCGGGGTGGAGGGAGCCAAGTGACACAGGGCTGGCGGGTGCCCCCCCCTTAGCAAATGCTCCCAGGAGTACGGGCAAACCTGCCATGCCAAGGGGGCGAAAGGGCCATCCTGCCGCCCCACTCCCACTGTGCAGGACACGACTCCCCGCCCATACATCCTATGGCGGGCGGTGACCCTTCTCCCGCGTCACAGATACCGCCATCAAGCAGGATACCGCCCCCTAAAACGCATCACGATGCGATGGCGAATGCAGCGGCATGCGATGACTTATGCAGGGGCATGCGATGAGTAACGCAGGGGCATGCGTCCGAGAGCACACCGCAGCGTGCCTGGCGGGGCATGCTGGTGCCCCAGGAAAGGCTGGGAATTGCGCAGGAAAAGGCATGGGAAGGGATAGAGGAAAGCGTAAGGTCGGGCCAGGAGAAGCGTGGGACAGGGGACGAGGAAGGTATGGGGTCATCCTGGATGGGCATCACAGAGCACGGTCAAACGACCAGCGTCACGACCTTGTGCGCACCTGTGTCCCACGTAAAGGGCTTGGGCATGGTCGCCACCTCACTTTTGTGCTTCCCGGCCCATCGAACATACAGACCTTTTAGCCGGAAGCCTCCCGAGGAGTGGGGCCATTTGCCCTGCATGCTTTCACCAAACGAGTCATACCACACATCGGTACGCGCACGCAAAGCCCCCTCTGGCGGGAGGCCGGGGCAGGCCATTCTGACCCGCATAAGAGAGCGTGCAGGACTACTGACGAGGGGAGAATGTCTCAAAGGTGTCGTCATCAAAGAAGACACGTATCTCCACTATCTTCCGCTTTGGCTTGTTTAGATTTTTAACTGCATCACGAAGTTCCTCCAAAGCAGGGGCCACTGCCAGGGCCGCCTCGGCAGACTGCTCAGGGAAGGAAAGGGCGGGCTGGTCGCCTGTCTGTGCAGGTGCCTCCTGGCCCTCATGCTGGGCGGACGCATACATGTCTCCCTCACCAAACATGAGCCAGTTGATGCTGACTTCCGGGAAGAAGGTGTGTACAGCATTGACCAGGTTGCTGGTTGGCTTGGTACGACCATTAAAGATGCTGGAGAGTGTGCCCTCGGCCACACAGAGCCTCGCGGCGAACTCTTTCTGGGTTAGACCCAGCGTTTTCATCAACTGATATATGCGATCCTTCATTCTTACGACGTTTTTTGGGGGGTCTGACAGCCCCTTTCGATTTCTAAACCACCTGCAAAGATACGCAAAGTAATTCGCTTTCCCAAATATTCAGATATGCAAATCTCATGGTTCTGCATGCAGGTCGTTTTTATATGGCAACATTCAGTTTTGTTTTGTGAATTTGCGTTCAATGGGAATATGCAGGCTTCTAAATATGCAAACGCATGCCTTTATGCTTAAATCCACATTCTTGCACACAGCCGAGCGTAACTACTGGTGTTTCAGTAGTTATAGTGGTAAATAGCACCTTAAAAGGCATCAAAACGGCCTTGTTTTGCGTATATTGACATATACATGGGCTTTTATCTGTACGAAACCATGTTATACTATTGGGAATTAAATAATTCTAAGTTTATGCGTAGTTGTGCATAAAATACTTTTCGCATTTTGGATTGTTGAATTTATCAGTGTGAATACGTGTGTGTTCCTGCTTAATTTGCATTCGGATTCAGAAAGATAAATGTACCACAAATTCACATTTCAAAACCAAAAGTTACACAGTTAAAAATTCAACTTTATAAATTCAAATATCTAAAGGGAGGTGCAGGAAGGGCACAGGGGGCGTTTTTGCCCAGAGTGCGAAATATGCGTCCTGGCGTACAGGAGAAGGATTCTGAGCGATTCTCAGAGCATAAAAAACGTGCGCAAATGCCTATTTCACAAGCCGTGAGGGGGCATTTGCGCACGTATACAGCAGTCTGTAATCTGGAGCGGAAATCAGTGAAGGATGAAGAAAATGAGGTCCTGGAGCAGTTCGCCATCAGGCGTTTTGCCTCCCTCAAGCCCCTTGCTGCGGGCATCCGTCCGCCGAATTTCGGCCAGAATGAGCATCGTCTTCACGCCAGAATAGTTTCGCATGGCCGGCAAGATGTCCTGGCGAACTTTCCACTCCGGCTTCTCAAGCCACTCGGCCACTCCCCTATCATCACGCTTCGGTGCATAATAGGCCACCATGAGGTCGGAAAAGAATGTAAAGAGATTTGATATCGTTCGCTGGAGGGCAAAGCTGCGCGGATTGCCCTGGTAGTACTTGACGATGCGGGCTGCGCGCTCCAGGTCACGGTTGGCCAGGGCGGCCTGCAACTCAAAGTCATTGTACTCGCGGCTCACACCCGTCTGCTGCTCCACGAGCGACACGCTCACCACCTGCTCACCAGCGGGCATGGCCAGCACCAGCTTGTCCATCTCGCTGGCCAGGCGGCAGAGGTCGGTGCCCACATGCGAGGCCAGCATCTGCACCGCCTGCTGGTCGATGCCCAGGCCACGCCGCTTGAGGTAGCGCGTGATGAAGGGAGGGAGCTGGCGGTCATAGAGCCTCTTGCTCTCATACACCACACCCACCTTCTGCAAACTCTTGGTCACGGCCTTGCGCTTGTCCAGCGTGCCATGCTTGTGGCAGAAGACCAGAACCGTGGAGGGATTGGGACTCTTGAGGTACTCGTCCAGCGCATCGAGGGTGCGCAACGCCTGCGCCTCTCGCACCACCACCACCCTGCGGTCGGCCATCATGGGATAAGCCCTGGCCAGTTCCACCACCTGCGCGATGTTGGTATCGGCACCATACACGATGTCGAGATTGAAGTCACGCTCCTCGGGTTTGAGCAGGGTGTTCATGAGGAACTCACCCAACTCGTTGATATAATAGTCCTCCTCGCCCATCAGATAATAGACGGGGGCCACCCGCCCGGCACGCACATCGCGCACCACATCCTCTGCGGTCAGACTCTTTGCTGCTTCAGCCATAAGTATGTATCTGTTCTAAATTCACTATATATATAATGTGTAGGGCGCATGAGCATGCTTGCCCGTCATCGCACAC
>CAVKOT010000190.1:0-5504 GCA_963658045.1 Opitutia bacterium UBA4654 | reverse complement strand
TGCCTGCACTCCCTATATGCCAACAATGACCTCGAAGAAAACGAGTTGGAGGTCATTGTAATAGACAACAACAGTGCCCACACAGAGGAGATGTTTGCTAGGATTCACTCGTTGCACCAGGATGTCATAACAATAAAAAACACCAAGAATGGCGGTTACGGGCAAGGCAACAACATAGGGATACGCCAGGCATCCGCTCCCCTCATCATGATTATGAACCCGGATGTGCGTCTCACGACCCCCTGCTTCCAGAAGGTCACAAAAGCTTTTGCTCAAGACGACAGACTTAGCATGTACGGCATGAAGCAGTTACTCGACAATGGGGTACCCAGCAGAAACTCCTTCTGCTGCACGAACTTTGCCAATGGCTACTTTGCAACACTGCTGACTGCGCTGTGCAACAGGCTCAACATCTATCTGCCCTCGCTCTTTTATTTCTCTGGAGCATGTTTTTTCCTGCGCAAGTCACACTTCACCCAAGTGGGCATGTTCGACGAGGAGATTTTCATGTACGGTGAGGAAAACGACATACACCACAGGCTGAAGACCGTATTCGGCCCCCATTTCTATTACGATAAGAAAGCAGAATACAGGCACATCATCCAAAAAAGGAAAAGCGACACCACCTACGAGGACAGGAAACTGTTCTCCACAATACACGTTTGCGAAAAATACGGCTACCCTAGAAGAAAGGCGATAAGGAACAAAATACAAAACGTGAACCTCCTCATCCTAAGAGAGTTTCTCAGAAAGATATTGTTGCGCAACCATCGTGACGCCAACCTGACAATGTTGCTGCAATACAGAAGTCATCTAAAAGAAATGATAAAGGGAAAGCATGAGCACACAGATTGACAAGATATTAGTCTCAGTTATCATCCCCACATATAAGCCAGGGACTTACCTGATAGAATGTTTGGAGAGCATCTGCCAGCAGACCATCGCACGAGAAAAATTCGAACTAATTATCGTGCTCAACGGATGCAACGAGCCTTATCTAAGTAGCATAAACTCATTCCTAGCGAAATACCAAGGAGTGATAGACATACACATACTGCAGACGGACCAACCTGGTGTCTCCAATGCAAGAAACATGGGTATCGAGAAAGCCCAAGGGGAGTTCGTCTGCTTTATAGATGATGACGACTGGGTTTCTCCTAACTATCTTGAGGAACTGACAAACACGTCACGAGGCGGAGCAGACATTGTTGCTTCCAACGTGCTGTGCTTCTCCGACACCACAGGCTCGCTCAGCGAAGACTATATAACTAAAGCCTTCAAAAGGAACAAAGCCACTGGCGACATACCCCTCTTACTGGGCAGGAGTTTCATGTCCTCGTCCTGCTGCAAGATTATCAGAAGAAGAAAGATAGGCAACACGCGCTTTGACTGCAACTTCCGAACTGGAGAAGACTCTCTGTTTATGGCTTCTATCAGCAACAGGGCAAAGCACCTACGCAAGTCCTCGCCAGAGGCGGTTTACTACAGACGCCTACGCATGAATTCTGCCTCACGCACGACCACCAGCCTGCCTTCACGCATAAGGAGTTCCTGCCATCTGGCATCGGCCTACACACGCATACTGGCATCGGACTTCTGGCATTACGAGTGGCTTTTCTTTGCATCCCGATACGTTGCCCTACTGCTAAGAGTCCTACGAGGCAACTGACCGCTTGCCGAATATAGTTGCAATACACATATACGAACAGCCTGCATATAGCCCCCTCCCCAAAAACGCTGACCGACAGCCTGTAGGAAAACCTGGGCATCCGATACTGAGTGAAGCAGAAAGCGCAATCCCACAAGGGAGAGAGTGGGGAAGAGGCAATAAAAAGGACAGGCCACACGTTTATATACATAGAGAGTTGTACCCAACATTAACAACAAGAACAGAATGAAAAAGGTAATGCTCGTTTTCGGAACCCGACCAGAAGCCATCAAGATGGCTCCCCTCGTCAAGGCTTTCCAGGAGAGACAAGAGGACTTTGAGACCATAGTGTGCGTAACAGGACAACACCGCGAGATGCTGGACCAGGTGCTGCATCTGTTTGACATCAAGCCCGACTTCGACCTAAACATCATGAAACAGGGGCAAGATTTGTATGACATCACCTCACGCGTACTCTTGGGCATGAGGGATGTGTTCAATGAGTGTCACCCAGACATTCTGTTTGTACATGGCGACACCACCACCAGCACAGCGGCTGCCCTGGCTGGCTTCTACCAACAGATACCCGTGGCCCATATTGAGGCAGGCCTACGCACCTACAACATCTACAGTCCATGGCCAGAGGAAATGAACCGCCAGATAACAAGCCGCATTGCCACCTATAACTTTGCGCCCACCCAACTCAGCCGTCAAAATCTGCTGAAGGAAAATGTGAATGAAAGCAAGATAGTAGTGACTGGCAACACTGTCATTGACGCACTGCACTGGGTTACCGCCAAGATAAAAGGAGACCAGGCATTAAGCAGAAAACTTGCCCTGGAACTGAAGGAGAAAGGGTATGACACCTCACGCCTGGATGCCAAAAGAAAACTTGTGCTCATCACAGGACACCGCCGCGAGAACTTTGGTGATGGATTTCTGCACATCTGCCATGCCATACAAGACCTGGCAGTAAAATATCCAGAAGTTGATTTCGTGTACCCCATGCACCTTAACCCAAATGTGCGCAAGCCCATCCACCAGGTCTTCGGTGAAAACCTAACGAACCTGGGTAACGTGTTCTTTATAGAGCCCCTGGAGTACCTCACATTCGTGTTCCTAATGGAGAAGTCAGACATCGTGCTCACCGACAGTGGTGGCATACAGGAAGAGGCACCTGGCCTGGGCAAACCGGTATTGGTTATGCGCGACACGACAGAACGTCCGGAGGCTGTGGATGCCGGTACTGTAAAACTCGTGGGCACGGACTACGATGCCATTGTTGACAACGTGTCACTGCTGCTTGACAACACACAAGTTTATGACACCATGAGCAAGGCCACCAACCCCTATGGGGACGGAAAGGCTTGCGACAGAATTATCAACTACCTGATGACAAATGAGTAAAGGTCAAATTGCCAACACAAGTGTTGCGCCTACACATGCCCCAACCTGTTATTTTACTATTCTGTTTTTTCCAGACAACATACTATAGTAACAGAGAGGCCAAGCCATCAATGAGTAAGCAAGACAATACCCATATGCCTCACATCATGGTCTTCTGTGTCAACTTTGCCTCCTACAGCGGCCTACACACATTCATGTCATCAGTAGAGCAGGCTGCCGCACAGGCCGAGGGACTCTGCCATGTGACACTCTGCGTGGGTGACAACACCGCCAAGGACTGGGAGGGTATCCCTGAGGGTATGACACCGCACTGCACCCTACGCAGTTTCCCCTACCATCTCAACCTGGGCTACCTGGGCTGTGCCCTCAGGATGATGTCCCAGATGGGATGGCAGGCCATATCCGAGGCATCCCACTGCATCATCGCCAATGTGAACCTCACCCTGCGCGAGGACTTCTTCCGCGTGCTTGCCACTACCGAGTGGCCTGCTGATGCAGGATGGCTGGCACCAGACATATTCACCGAGCGGCTCAACCACCATGACAACCCCTTCCAGATGCACAGGCCACGCAGGCGCGACTTCCTGCGCTGGCGGACGCTCTACAGCAATCACGTCATATACAAATGGCTGGAGAGACTCTACCACCTGCGCAACAAGCACCAAAGGGCCTACACAAGCCAAATGCCCATCTACGCAGGACATGGCTCACTGATGGTTCTCACCGGACAGTTCCTTGCCAAGCACCCCTATCTGAAGTTTCCCACATTCATGTATGGGGAGGAACTTTTCTTCGCTGAACTGGTTCGCAAGGACAAATTGAAGACCTACTACTGCCCATCGCTGCATGTCAGCAATGTGGGCCGTGTGTCAACGGGCAAGTATGACTACCGGTGGCTCTGCCGCCAGAACAGGCAGAGCCTGGACATGATAACAAACATGTATTTCCGAGATTTGCTAAGATGACACAAGGACGCGACAATACCATTGACATTATAAAGGGATTGGGCATCCTCGCTGTGGTCATTGGACATTCCGGATGTCCTGCCACATTGAGGACAATAATATACATGGTGCACATGCCCCTGTTCTTTCTTGCCAGTGGATATTTTCTCAAGGAAGAGCGGCTCAGCAATCCTGTTAATTTCGTAAAAGGGAAAATCAAGTCGCTCTATGTACCATTCATCAAATACGCCATACCTGTCCTTCTGCTCCACAACTTACTCATTCACCTAGGTATAATGAGTACAGAATATGGCGCAAAGTATTACGACCTGGGCACTCTGATGCAGGAACTGGTTTTGAGAGTTGTCTTTCTGGAAGTACACAGTGAAGCCCTGCTGGGAACCTATTGGTTCATCCAGGCTCTGTTTTTTGGATACGTTATGCTTGCGTTCCTCTTTTCAAAGATGGTCAAGATGCGAGTACATTCACCAGGAACCAAGACCTTTGTTTTCTTTCTGCTGTCAACCCTAATTATCTCTGCAACACGCACCTTGTATCCAGGACTCAAAACAGTATGCCTCTATCGTATATGCATGGGAGGAACATTTATCTGGATAGGTCACATGATACGCCAAAAGACATACACACGCTGGCAACTCCCAGTGGCACTCCTGGCATTCGTGAGCGTCTTTTTCCTGCATCCCGCTTCTATGAAGGAGAAATCCGACTTACTGGATTGCATATCCATTCTCATCTCTGGCACATGTGGATTCCTCCTGCTACAGAAAGTCTCACATGCCATAGATGCCGCGAGGCTTTCTGTTCTGGCTGGTGTGTCCCGTTTGTTATCCTACCTGGGAAGGAAGTCCTTCTACATAATGACATTCCATTTCCTGAGTTTCAAGGCTGTCTCGCTCCTGATAGTTCTGTACTATGGCTGGGAGGATTTTGACCTCATCGGGATGCATCCTTACATAACCGCAGTCAGAGGCTCACTCTGGTGGGTTGCCTACTCTGTAGCAGGAGTAGCCTTATCCTTGGCATTACACAATTTCATCTCTTTTATAGACAAGAATATACGTTCCATTGTCCAGAAGGAGTTTAAGTCACCCAGCAACTAACACTCTCTCCTACAAATAGCCTCCATGTGCAAGTGACTCCCCCTTCATCTGTTGAACATATTGACGGAAAGAACACAGCAGGTCTTGCCATCCAGTAATGTATTCTGTTCACGAATGCTGTCATCCTTGCATACATGGCATTCGTATAGCAGAGGAAAGCGGATGTGCCCTCTGTCGTCCAGTCCAGGTTAGGAAACTAAGAACGCCCTCCCCTATCGGCCATTAGTAAGAAGAGGGAACATTAACGCTGATGACCAGTTGGAGATGACACTTGCTCACGAGAACAAGTATATGTGCATTGACACATGAAGAAGCAAGAGCGGCATGTATAAAAGCACACATCCACCGTCCAGCCCAAGGCTGGACGGTGGATGCAAGTATATT
>CAVKOT010000189.1:0-5516 GCA_963658045.1 Opitutia bacterium UBA4654 | reverse complement strand
GCTTCACAGCACCTCCGCATTAACATAACTAAACCTTAACTATGAAAAAATCTAATGAAATCTAACACTACAAAGTTAACGAACTATTGCCTTGTGGCAAAGGAAGAAGCACGCTTTTCTGCCGCCCGTTCACACTATTTAACACACCAGGAGTGTGCCCCTGTGATTTTAGCACCGCGCTTCGGGCGGGAAAGTGAAGTTTTTTGGCTACCTTTGCACCGAAATTGGGTATATTGTGCAAATGAAGAAACTCTTGATAGAAACCTATGGCTGCCAGATGAATGTGGCAGACAGTGAGGTGGTGGCCAGCGTCATGGGCATGGCGGGATACGAGATGTGCCAGGACATAGGGCAGGCTGACGCCGTGTTTCTGAACACATGCTCGGTGCGCGACAATGCCGAGCAGAAGATACTGAGCCGACTGGAGTTCCTGCACAGCCTGCAGAGGAAGGGACGCAAGATTATCGTGGGCGTGCTGGGCTGCATGGCCGAGCGCGTCAAGGACAAGCTCATCGAGCAGTACCACGCCGACCTGGTGGTGGGCCCCGATGCCTACATGTCACTCCCCGACCTGGTGGCACAGGTGGAGTGCGGGCAGAAGGCCATCAACGTGGAGCTCTCCCTCACCGAGACCTACAGCGACATCGTGCCGCAGCGCATCTGCGGAACCCACATCGGGGGCTTCGTCAGCATCATGCGCGGATGCAACAACTTCTGCCACTACTGCATCGTGCCCTACACCCGTGGACGCGAGCGCAGCCGTGACGTGGAGAGCATCCTGCGCGAGTGCCGCGACCTGCGCGACAGGGGATTCAAGGAGGTGACCCTGCTGGGGCAGAATGTCAACAGTTACCATGCGGTGGACGACGAGGGGCACGAGACGGGATTTCCCCTGCTGCTGCAGATGGTGGCCCGGGCCGTGCCCGAGATGCGCGTGCGCTTCACCACCAGCCACCCCAAGGACATGAGCGACGACACCCTGCGCGTGATAGCCGCCGAACCCAACATCTGCCACCACATACACCTGCCCGTGCAGAGTGGCAGCGACCGCATACTGAAACTCATGAACCGCAAGTACACCCGCGAGTGGTACCTCGACCGCGTGGCTGCCATACGCCGCATAATCCCCGACTGCGCCATCACGACCGACATCTTCGCCGGTTACTGCAGCGAGACGGAGGAGGACCACCAGCAGAGCCTGAGCCTCATGCGCGAGTGCGGATATGACAGCGCGTTCATGTTCAAGTACAGCGAGCGGCCCGGCACCTACGCCAGCAAGCACTTGCCCGACGACATCAGCGAGGAGGTGAAGGTGCGCAGGCTGAATGAGCTCATCGCCCTGCAGAACCAACTCTCGGCCGAGAGCAACCACCGCTGCATCGGGCAGACGGTGGAGGTGCTCATCGAGGGCGTGAGCAAGCGCAGCCGCGAGGAACTCTTCGGGCGCACAGGACAGAACAAGGTGGTCATCATCCCGCGTGGAGACCGTCACATAGGACAGACCGTGAGGGCGCGCATACTGGAGAGCAGCAGCGCGACACTAAGGGGCGAGGTCGTGGAATAAGGAACAGGAGGAACAGGCAATGGCAAGGAACGGGGGAAGACCCTTCTTCAAGATACAGACGCTGACAAGCATCATCAGCACGGGCATGATGCTCGTGCTCATGGGACTGATGGTACTACTGGGGCTGGCAGCGCGCATGCTGGCCGACTCGGTGAGGGAGAACCTCACGGTGACCGTGGTGCTGGACGACGAGGCCACCGACAGCCTGGCCCACAAGATAGCACACACGCTACAGGGCAAGCCCTATGTGGCCTCGCTGCAATACATCAGCCGCGAGGAGGCACTCAAGGAGCACGTGGAGAGCATGGGCATAGGCTCGGCCGAGTTCCTGGACTCCAACCCATTCTCCATCTCACTGGAGGTGAGGATGAAGCCCGAGTACTCGTGCAGCGACAGCCTCCTGTGGATAAGCAAGCAACTGGAATCGACCGAGATGGTGACGGATGTCATCTACCAGGACGACCTGGTGAGGAGTGTCAATGACAACATACGCCGCGCCACGGCAGTGCTCCTGGTCATCGCCATCCTGCTGGTCATCATCTCGCTGAGCCTCATCCGCAACACGGTGCGGCTGAGTGTCTATAGCCAGAGGTTCACCATACGCACGATGAAGCTCGTGGGTGCGCGCTGGAGTTTCATACGCAGGCCCTTCCTGTGGAGGGCTGTGGGCACAGGCGTGCTGGCAGCCCTGCTGGCCGACGGGGTGCTCCTAGCAGCCCTGCGCTGGCTGGTGGAGCAGGACCCCGAGGTGGCCAGTTTCGTCACCATGGAGAACCTGGCCATCACCGGAGGCTGCGTGCTGGCGGTGGGACTGCTGATGACGGTGGTGTGCACATTCGTCTCGGTGACCCATTACCTGAAGGCGCGCGAGTCATCGCTATACTGACAAACATATACTGACACAATATTCAACTGGAAATGGACAACTTTGCATTTGACAAGAAAAACTATCTGCTGCTGGCCATCGGCATGCTCATCGTCATCGTGGGCTTCATCCTGATGTCGGGCCCTGGCAGCAGCGAGGGGGTGTTCAACCCCGATATCTTCAGCGTGAGACGCATCAAGGTGGCACCTGTGGTGTGCCTCTTCGGCTTCCTGTTCATCATCTTTGCCATCATGCACAAGCCTGCCGACAAGCAGGAGGAGCGGAAGGAGGAGCAGAATGGATAGCCTGCAGGCACTCATCCTGGGACTCCTGCAGGGACTGACAGAGTACCTGCCCGTGAGCAGCAGCGGCCACCTGGCCATCGGCTCGGCCCTCTTCGGGATAGACGGCGAGGAGAACCTCGCCTTCACCATCGTGGTGCATGTGGCCACGGTGCTCAGCACGCTGGTCATCCTGTGGCGCGAGATAGCCTGGATATTGCGCGGCCTGTGGCAGCAGGTGACGGGTCAGGCCGTCACCGTGACGCTTCCCGCCGGCGAGGACACCTGCGGCCCGCTGTACGCGCGGCTCAATCCCGAGACACGCTATGCCATCAACATCTTGATTTCCATGATACCGGTGGGCATCGTGGGCGTGTGCTTCAAGGATGACGTGGAGCGTATCTTCGGCTCTGGCCTGACCATCGTGGGCGTGATGCTCCTGGTCACGGCAGGCCTGCTCACCTTCTCCTATTTCGCCAAGCCACGCCAGCGCGAGACCATCAGCCCGCTGCACGCCTTCATCATAGGCATCGCGCAGGCCCTGGCCGTGATGCCCGGACTCTCACGCTCGGGCACGACCATCGCCACCGGACTGCTCCTGGGTGACAAGAAGGAGAGCATGGCACAGTTCTCCTTCCTCATGGTCATCCCCCCAATACTGGGCGAGGCTCTGCTCGACATCCTGAAGGTGGTGAAGGGCGACGAGGCCTTTGCGGGTATCGACACACTCCCCCTGGTGGTGGGCTTCGTGGCTGCCTTCCTCTCGGGCTGCGCTGCCTGCAAGTGGATGATAAACATCGTGAAGAGAGGCAAACTCGTGTATTTCGGCATCTACTGCGCCCTGGCCGGCCTGCTTGTGCTGGCCCTGGGGTGACAGAGGGCTGGTGAAACCCACTGGACAATGAACATAAGCAAGGGAGAGATACTGCACTTCGACAAGCCGCTGGGCTGGACAAGTTTCAACCTGGTGGCCAAGGTGCGCTGGCAGATATGCCACAAGGCGGGCATCAAGAAGCTCAAGGTGGGGCACGCCGGCACGCTGGACCCGCTGGCCACAGGGGTCATGACCGTGTGTGTGGGCAAGGCCACCAAGCTCATCGACCAGCTGCAGGCACACACCAAGGAGTATGTGGCCACCATGCAACTGGGAGCCACCACACCCACCTTTGACCTGGAGCGGCCCGTGGATGCCACCTACCCCACCGCCCACATCACACGCGAGGGCATCCTGGAAGTGCTTCCGCGCTTCATCGGACAGATAGAGCAAGTGCCGCCCTCATTCTCGGCCTGCAAGGTCAACGGGCACAGGGCCTATGACCTGGCACGCAAGGGCAAGGAGGTCAACCTGCAACCCAAGGTGCTCGTGATAGACCGCCTGGACCTGCTTGACTTCAACCCCGACACGATGCAGATGACCGTGAGTGTCACCTGCAGCAAGGGCACCTACATCCGCGCCCTGGCCCGCGACATCGGCCAGGCACTGGGCAGTGGTGCCCACCTGCTCTCACTCCGGCGCACCAGGGTGGGTGACGTGAGCGTCGAGGACTGCATGGACATCGAACAGTTCCCGACGTGGCTGGAAAGCCAGGAGATAACGGTGGAGCAGGACTGACACCGCAAGAGACAATAAAAGTACATAACACAACCAATCGCTGCGCGCCACAGAAGCCGGCTCTGCCCCACCAGAGGCATATTCCACGCAGGCCGCGCGTGCAGGACTAAATACTGGAGAAAGAACATGAAACTGTCCCAATTCAAATTCAAGTTGCCCGAAGAGCGCATCGCTCAGGAGCCCGCACGATTCCGCGACGAGTGCCGGCTGATGGTCATACATGCCAAGAGTGGCATCATAGAGCACCGCGAGTCATTCCGCGACATACTCAACTATGTGGACGAGAAGGACGTCTTCGTATTCAATGACACGAAGGTGTTCCCCGCACGGCTCTATGGCAACAAGGAGAAGACTGGCGCGAAGATAGAGGTCTTCCTGCTCAGGGAACTCAACGCAGACATGCGCCTGTGGGATGTCCTGGTGGATCCCGCACGCAAGATACGCATCGGCAACAAACTGTACTTCGGCGAGAACGAGTCGATGGTGGCCGAGGTGATTGACAACACGACCAGCCGCGGACGCACGCTCCGCTTCCTCTATGACGGCCCGCACGACGAGTTCAAGCGTGCCCTGTATGCCCTGGGCGAGGCTCCCCTGCCCAAGAACATCATCACACGCCCCACTCGCGAGGATGACCTGGAGAACTTCCAGTGCATCTTTGCCAAGAACGAGGGTGCCGTGACAGCCCCTGCATCGGGCCTGCACTTCTCGCCGCAACTGATGAAGATGATGGAAATCAAGGGCGTGGACTTTGCCTATGTCACCCTGCACTGCGGCCTGGGATGCTTCCGCGACATCGATGTGGAGGACCTCACCAAGCACAAGATGGACAGCGAGGAGATGCATGTGACGGCCGAGGCATGCGACATCATCAACAAGGCAAAGGCCGAGGGACACCGCGTGGTGGCCGTGGGCACCACCGTGCAGCGCGTGCTGGAGACGGCAGTCAGCGCCGACGGCAAGTTGAAGGAGTATGATGGATGGACCAACAAATTCATCTTCCCGCCCTATCAGTTCACCCTGGCCGATGCCATGGTGGCCAACTTCTACATGCCCTACAGCACGCTTCTGATGCTCACGTGTGCCTATGGCGGCTATGACCTGATAATGACCGCCTACAAGGAGGCCCTCAAGTTCAACGAGAATGACCCCGACCACCGTTACCGCTTCGGCACCTACGGCGATGCCATGCTC
>CAVKOT010000188.1:0-5537 GCA_963658045.1 Opitutia bacterium UBA4654 | reverse complement strand
CATCAATACATTTATGAATTACATCAGTAATCAGTTTTATATATAGTGTAGGGCTCTCGTTCCATGAAACGTTCAAACTATAATGTTCACATTATCTTATCCCCTCATTTGTTTTATTGCAAATTCAAAGAAATCTGCGACATTCTTAAAATCATCAAACTGTTGGCAAAACATACTTGCATAAGGTTCTGTAAACCTATTGCGTATATCTGCCTTTATCATGTTTGCCAAAGCCTCTTTTGTATAAGCTTTCTGCCATTCTTTGTATTGTTGTTCTATCATGCTAACTTCTCATCTGTCTATAATTAAGCACTTATTCTAAATGCTTACCATATTAACAAGCCAAGAGTATATCATCCCGCTATACTTTCCCTAAACTTTTTCAAATCAAGAATGGCGCGCCTAATTGAACGGAAATCATCCTGAGGTACGTTCTTCAGTTCCTCCTCATCTTCATTTGCAAGAAGGGAAGAGGGATAGTTGCGCGTATTTGCAAGATGGCAATAACACCCATAATCAATCGCATATGCATTGTACCTGCGTCCTGGAATATCCCTTCCAGAAACATTGGACTTGATAATGTGAAGCACCCGCGAGTCATAGAGGTAGTCTATCAGAGGATCTTCTATGTCACTCTGCAAAAGAAAGGCGCGAGCATGACGCTCACCTATAACCTCATCTACAATCCAATGCATTAACTGAACTACCTAGGGATATGCCGATAATTTCGATTCTTTGTCCTCATTATACCATTTTTTCGCAGCTTTTCGAATAGATGGCAGAGAAATTTTGCTGTTATAATCCAACTGGATGGCTTTGTTCTGGATATTGAACGCATCACGCGGGACTCCCTCCGAGGCGCGCACCCATTCTGTGAAAGCCTCTTCTGTGGTAAACACCGCATGCACGAGATCACGCTCATCTTTGGGTTTGTCGGCCTCGGCCAACTCCGTGCTTACATGCTTAAAAAGTAACGTACGGAAAAAGGCCAAGGACTGCTCTTGGTTGTTATTGAACACCATGTACTCGTCAAGGCTGCATGACGAACAGTCCGCACCAATCTCCAAACCATAGTATTCTGGCTGACGCATTTGCGTCTTCAATCTTGTACGATGCTCCATCGCTCCTATCTTGATAGTAACACCATTTACAGCAACCAATGATCTCCGCAGCATGTCAGCAAGATAGGGCTGAAGGTCTTCTGGAATCTCGGAATACTCATCCAAGATGACAAGCATCTCCTTTCCATCCATTATTCTGATAATCTCCTTGTAAAGTGCCGTAAGTGTAGGGAAGTGAAGATAATTATATTCGTTACCACAGGAAGTCTCTTTCTGCTCTAATTTCAGATTTTGCTTCTGACTATCCGTAAATTAAAGGAAGAGTCTTGCACCCCCAAAGAGAGTCCAATCTGCGAATTCTCGAATGAGTCATGCATGATGGTGCACTCTTGGGTCTTCATTCCATCCAGACGCGTAGTACTTAGGCAATCATTTATCTTTTCGACAACAGGAGTTACCTTATATAGATAAGCACTCTTGTGACCATCGTCCTTGGTGACGTAAAGCAAGATCTGATTGTTGATTTCGTGGAACACATCTATAATCAGCCGCACGAAACGTTGGGCAAATGGTATGTTCTGGTTATCATAAAGACTGCCTGATGAGCCTATGGTACGAAGATCAACATAAATGGCACAATTATCCTTATCCTCATACAAACTTTGCAAATAACTTAGCACATGCGTTTTCCCTGTTCCTCGCCGTCCATAAAGCACATGGCTGTTCTTGCTCTTTAATGTTGGTATCAAAGCACCAACATTTACAAAGGTGTCACAGAGGACTTTGCGGTCATTCTTGTCTGCCCGCAATGTGATGCCTGCTATGGCATCATATATTTTCTGTAAAAAGTTATCTTCCATTGAATGAATATTTTTCCCCCGACTTTCTATTTGGCACAGTCTCAAAGTGCATACTGAGCTTCCACACGACTGCCATTGTATAAAAAATGAAGACAGGTCTGTAGGCATGGGCATATTATTCTCAATCCCCCATAAAGAGGTAGCCATACTGGGTCATCAGTTCCTGGTACTCGGCCTGGTGCCTTAGCCTAAGATCCTCGTCTGCGTGCGGACTGGTAGTGATGGACTCCATCTCCTGCAGAACCTGGGCCCCAACACGCTGGATGGGGGCAAGACGCTCTCTATGCTGCTCGATGAGGGAAGCATAGTAATATGCAATCTCCTCGATGACAAAGAAATACAGGCTCCATGCCTCGCTGATGGTCATGCGTCCCTGGGACAACTCCTCACGGACGTATCTCCTCAGATAGTCGATGTCACTGGCCTGGGAGGCTACCTCAGCAGCGGTCTTCACCGGATGGAAATAACGATCAACAAGTGCCTGGCGCTCGTGCAGGTTACGCCGGGCAAAGAGGTTGCCGCCAGCAACTGGGGCATCCGCCTGGACCACTTCCTCAAAATGCTCGGCATGCACTCCGCTGATGGCTACGCTGAGTCCGCCCACACTCATCACAAGGCGACGGTCACGGTCAATGCGGATGATGTAGCCCTCCAGTCCTGCCAACTCACCTGTGGTGATGCGCAGGAGGATGCGGTTGCGGGCATAGTAATGGAATGGATGCAGGAGAAAACGGATGCGCTCGGGAGAGGCGGCCGTGAGACGCATGAAAAGGCGCATCTGCGTGTCAGGAATCTCCGCCACACGTCCTGTACTACAATTCTTGCACAGGTGGACACTGGGGAAGTTGTCGGCCAGATAGGCTTGGATGTCCCTGGGGCGGCCCTGAAGGAAGACGAGTCCGCTCACGGTGGGCACCTCCTTGCGCTGCACACTCCGTCCGCCTGACTTCCTGTAGTAGTGCAGGGTCTTGTGTACGAAGTAGGCCATGCGGTCACGCGTCAGAAGGCTCTCCATACCCTTGACCTTGCTGTGGTGCACAAAGAGATAAGACCAGGTGGAGGTGGCCGGTGACTGGCACGTCCCTACCTCTGAGCCAGGTGTGTCACCTGACCCAGTATCGTCGTTGCCCCTCTGGAAAAAGAGTTTCCCGCTGGCTGTAGAGAAAGAATCCGTACCATCCGGTTTCATAAATTCCACCCTACTCTATAATATCCCTGGCTGCCCCCCTGGATGACGGGGGCACCTGCCCTGTCGTTTTCAAGTTCATGTCCATAATCATATAGTCAAATCACATTTGTGTAGTCCCTGGACATCAGCGCACATATCTCTATATGTGCCAGACCTCATCTTGACAGAAGAGAGTCATCGATAAGCAAAGGTAAGGAATATATTTGAATTGGATGCAAACATATATTAAATTTCTTCACAGAGTTCACAAAAGCTCAAACTGGGCGTCACAAATCTTTTGTCCGTGTATCACATAAGCCACAGACTTGCAATCACTTCCTGTTTTTCAAGGCTCTTGTCTTAGAAAAACAGGGGGCATGCTGCGAGAATGGCCTTTCGCTGATTTGAGACACCGCGCATCCTGGTATTTTTCACAAATCTGCGATTTTTGCCCTCCATATTTTCCTTGCTCTTGGGCTGGAGTGCGTGTGATGGCACGCCTATCCCCCACCGCGAGGCTCACAGGTGACCCGGCAAGCCACCCACGCCCATTGCTCCTTCTTCTTATTATAGTCATAGGCGGCCAACAGTGTGACGTGCTCACCACCCGACAGGGCATGCTCGGCCACCAGTTCGGACCTTATGAAGAAGTTCAGGCCCTGTGCCTTGAGGAAGGCAAAAGGCTTGTCGGGAATGCGCCGAACCACTCCTGTGACACGCTTCACGAAGGGCAACTGGCTTATGTCGGCATCCTCCTGGCATTCCGCCCGGATGACCCGCATGTCACCCTCCCGCCCAGGGAGTGCCCACACCGCCAGGAAGTCACCCACGCGCGGACTTCCCTGGATGTCAGAGAGTTTAATCATGGTACGCTTCTGAAATCCCGTCACCACGGCCACCCTCCTTGCCTTTGTGTCCACATAGGTCACCAGGGCTGTGGCAGCCTGGCACCCACAAAGCAGTATCCTGTCCGTGACAGACATGAAATCCACGCCATCACTGCCATCCGGCCTTGCCGACTGGTACCACGGTTCACGCAGCATATCCTGCACGGCATAGGTCACATGCCACCCCTGCTCCCGATAGAGCCTCACCACCCTGTCGAGATGATACCTCGCACGCCCATAATCGCCCTGGGACACGTACAGGGATACCAGGGCCAGACGCACCTTGCCCAGGAAACTGTCCTTCGTGCGGCAATGCACAGCCCTGAGCAGGCAGGCCAACTGGGCAGGGGCATCCTCACGGAAGCATTCGGCAAGCAGTTGCCATGCCCAGAAGTCAGACTTCTTCTCACGCACGAAAGGCACCAGGGTGTCCAGCACCTCCTCCTGCCCCATGCCCAGCATGGCCATCAGTTTGCCACAGAAGTAACCAGGGTAAGTCATTTCGGGATGCTCGGTATGGAGTTTCTGCATCCTGGGGAGAAAGTGCTCACACCTCTTCCTGTCCCTCGTGCGCAGCAGCACCTTGGCATACGTGATGTGGGCCTGTTCTGCCAGCGACATGAGCCTCTTGCCGTCAGGCAGCACATAGGGAGCAAAGTCCTCGGGCAGCAGCCTGTCCAGGTTCCACCAGTCGATGAAGTCAGCCATCCCCGCCCATTCCGTCAGGTGCAGGTGTGACTTCAGCAGGCAGGAATATGCCTTTGACGGAGCAAAGTCAAACTTCCCCAGCACAGCAAACAGGTGGCCAGCCTCGTCAGCCTGCATGTCTCGCGCATACGAGGCAAGTTTCCACAGGACAGAGTCATAGAGCAGGGTCTCCTCAGCGGGCTGCAGCAGGGTCAAGGTTTGCAACTGTGTCACAAGGCCTATGACATCGCCAGGGCAGTGCCTCTCCACTGCGTCCTTGATTTCATAATACAGCACCCACCCCATCTTCCTCTGCACCCAGAGGTCATTGGGGGTGGCAACCAGTTCATCCTTTACCAGGGAGTGTGCCTCACTCACCCTGCCGTCCCTGCACATCTGTGTGATTTCCCGGATACCTGCCATAAGCCTTTGTCTGTTAGTACATACTATGTGGTCTCGAAGTTACTTCTTTATCCTCGTACACACAAGTTTTCCTGGAGAAATATGCCTTTTTCACAGCATATTCTCTGAGGAAATCTTCCCTTACCTTCTCATCCTTACTATAGAATCTCTCAAACTCTTCCTTACTTAGGCTGCTTTCACTTACCTTTACTTCAGAGGGGTTTACATAGTTATCATATCTATGTAGTCCTCCACTGGATAATGAGGACTCGCCTGGTGCTGCTCCCTGGCTACTCTTACTTCCATCTCTGCTGCTTTCTTGCCACCTGATTTGTAAACTGCTTGATAAAGTTGATTGTACCAATCCTCTGGATTGAAGTTCTGATTGTTCTCTTTCATATTCTTCCTTAGTTTTTAATAAATTACCTTTCTCAAGTAGATGCTCAAAATTAAGCACCATTATATTTCACCC
>CAVKOT010000187.1:0-5610 GCA_963658045.1 Opitutia bacterium UBA4654 | reverse complement strand
CTCATATACCGACTCAAAACTTTGGTTGTTGGCCAGGCGCAGGCGGCAGAATTGTATCTCGGGCAAAGTGAGGTCGATGGGCAACTTGGCCAGTTGCTTGTTCACCGTCTCGGCACCGGCAATGGTCACCTTGCCGCCCATCAGAAGTTCGGCATTGGTGTGCGTCTCGCCAGCCTCGTCGTCAATGGCCTCAACGAGCATGTATGTCAAGTCCTTGTCAAGCGAGAGTTTGCCCAGCATGAAGTCGAAGGACAAGTCCTCGAACTGGTATGTCTTGAACACATAGGCGTAGCCCTTGCCACCGCCTTTCTGCGTGAACTTCTGGTTGTAGATGTTGCAGTCATAGTGCGTGGTGCCCTTGAACAGGGGAATCTCCAGCTTTCCGTTGAAGCCGAAGTTGCTGAAGTTGTTCTGCACAATCTTGGCAAAGATCTTGTCCATCGTGAAGGTGAAGCCCCCGATGGTGCCATTGTCGCCTGCCGAATAGTTGATGGCGTTGACGACAGCGCAGTCAACCGTGCAGCCGGACTTGTCCACGAACATGTTCTGCAGGGCGACCTTCATGCGTTCCTTGCCGTTGCCCACCTTGATGGAGGCGGGGAAGGCCATGGAGATTTCCTTGAAGTAGAGGCCGCGCCACTCGTGAACATCCTTGGTAGAGATGCCTGCCTCCTCCAGTTTGTACTCCTCGGGGAAGTTGGCCATGCTGCTGGCATTCTCTGTGCCCGAGCAGTCCACCACCACCTCCTGGGCAGTGAAGGTGTAGCCAGGCAGGTCCTCCACCTCGAAGGCATCCACTCCGCCTGTGGCCACCAGGTCGTTCCAGTCGTGTATCTTGGCCTGCAGGTGGGCCTGGGCATCCTCGCTGGTGGCCTTTCCATTCCCGTCCACCTTCTTCAGTCCGGGCAGTGTCATGTCCATGTCCAGGCAGAGCACCTCGAATTTCTTCTCGCTCCACGACACGAAGCAGCCGTCCTCAGGAGCCTGGATATCCTTTGGAGCCTTGAACGTAATCTGGTAGTCGGTGCTGGGGTCCTTGACCTCGAAGTCCTTGAGTAGTGATATGGTGGCTCCCTCAGGGATCAGACTCTTGGGACTGATGCAGATGCGGGGCGCGCCGAACACGAGTATCTGGTTCTCGGTGGCACTTGTCTCGGGCACCACAAACGTGCCTATGAGGTCCATCATGGCGTATGTGGGCGCAAACTTCATGGTGGTGATTTGCAGGTTCACGGGGGTGCTGTTGATTTCCTCTGGTATCTCCAGCGGGAAGCCCACGTCCTCCATGTTGCCATGAAGCAGCCCCTCGGCTCTGGCCAGGCCCGATGTCACTTCCTCATAATACTTGGCCAGGTTCACCTGCTCGGCCAGTCCCTTCACCTGCCGGTCGGCTGTCTCCTGCAGTTTGTCGCTGTAGGGCAGTTCGGTGTCGGCTATCAGATTGTCCAGCCCCCAGTCAGAGTACAGTTTGTCCACCACCTGCGCGCTGCTCATCTTGTTCCTGGCACCCTCATAGGTCACCACTGTCCCCCTATATACTTGGTTGGCCGTGTTGATGGCGATGGAGTCAAACCTCACCGCCAACTTCCATGTCAGTCCCAGCGGTTCCCAGATGACATGCCCAGTGCCCGAGAAGAATCCCTGCTCGCCCAGGTCTTTCAGCGTGCCGTCAAGCACAAGCTCATATTCGCCCACCGTCACGCTCTTGCCCTTCAGGTCCTTTGCCTTCTGGTCAGTGGGACGCTCATTCTCAATCTCCACCTGGTTGGAGCACTTGAAGTAATGCTGGTGGTACCTGTCGGTCATGGCAAAGTCCACCACGTTGATGCTGTCATTCAGGTAGCACACCGAGGTCTCGTTGAGTGCCCTTGGCGTGATGCGCAGCAGCATGTAGTCCCCCTTCTGCACCTTGTCCTTCACACTCTCCCAGGGTATCGTGTCCTGCTCGCCTGCCACTCCATCGGCCTCATATACGGGTTTCCGCCCCAGCATCTCCTCGCGCTCCATATAGTCCTGGGCGCAGAAGAGCTCCACCCGATACTCAAACTTCACCGAATCGGGCTGTGTGCCACGCCCTCCCTCATACCACGGCTTGCGCCAGCGCACAGGGATGTCGCTGCCCACAAACAGTTTCCTGGCCCCCTCTTCGGTCGAGAAGGTGGGCATCAGAATCTCAGGGTTGGTGAAGTTGTAGAGCGAGTCGGCCAGGTTCTCCCTGCCAAGGCCCATCAAGGTTATGCTGTCGGTGCCCGTCGAGTCGCTGGGTACGCTGTCCTGCGGGATGGGCGATATCTCAGAGTAGTCCTTGATGCGGAAGATGTTCAGCGCACTCTTGCCCTCATTCACCAGGTGTACATAGTCCAGTGCGCCCTCCTGCGTGGCGTTGGACTGGGCCGTAACCTGGGCGATGTAGGTCTCATCGGTTGAGAGCGTGTTGATGATGTTGATGGGAATCATGCACTGTGGCACCGTGAGCCCTGTGGCCTGATAGACCACTGCGTTGCCGTCCATGGCATTGTCGATGGCCTGCTGTGGCAACTGCTGCACCACCCGCAGGTTGTATGTATATGTATGCGCTGTGCCCCCGCAGTTCTCCACGGGAGGCATCCACTGCAGCAGGGGACTCTGCTTGGAGAGGGTGCAGATGGCCTTGTCCTCATAGTCCCCCAGCGTCACGGGGGCTATCCACTGGGGTGGCTGTGCCTCATAGCACACGGTGAAGGTGCACTTGCTCATGGCCGGGTTACTGGCCAGCACAGGGCTGGTGAGGTGTGGGTCCCAGCGGTAGGCGGCCAGCGTGAGCTCATAGTTGCCCTCGGGCAGGTTGCCGAAGGAGCCCGACAGGGCGTTCTCAAACAGTCCGCTGGGCATCACGATGTCCTCTGAGCGCACGTGGTTAAACATGTTGCGCATCTCTGCGGCATTCAGCACGCGGGCCTGCATCGCGGGCACTTCCACGGGCTGCTTGGGCATGGTCTTGCCTGGCACGATAATCTCCAGGCCTGACGAGGGTGCCACCTGCCTCAGTTCCAGACCGAAGTAGATGGCCTGTGCCTCGCCGGTCACGTTCTGTACAGAGATGTTGAAGTACTGTCCTGGATTGGACAGATAGTACATCACCTGGGGTGGCAGGATGCTGCGCACCGGGGTGACGGTCACGTTCACCTCCTGGGCCTGCGCCATCACAGACACCAGAGTGAGCAGGGCGATGGCCCATGGTCTGATGCGTAGGAGTATCTTCATGCTTTCTTGGATTTCTTCTTGATTTGGAGCAGGGTGAAGGTATATAGGTAGTTGAAGGATAGGCGGACGTCTGTGCCATCGAGCGAGGAGCGGGTCTTGGTCACGTTCACATCACCATACTTGCTGAACGAGCCAGACAGGCTGAAGGTGTGCACCTTCTTGAGCGTGTAGCCCGCACCCAAGTCCAGGGCCATGCTCAGGCTCTTCGACTGTCGCCTGACCTCGTTGTAGCAGAGCGACACCGTGGCCGACGTGCTCAGGTTGTTATCCTTCAGGAAGGAGTGACCCGTGGTGAGCGAGGCCACGTCCGAGGTGTACTGCAGGTTGAAGCCCTTTGAGCCCTGATGGCTGTAGGCCAGGGTGAAGTTGGTCTCCCAGGGCTTCACGTTCATGTTATAGGACGCGCCCAGGGCCAGAGTTCTCACATCGCTCTGCCCGATGGAGAGGCGGTTCAGGTCCTTGTTGCGTGTGTGGTTGGCCGACAGCGACACGGTGTGGTCCATTCGCTCGCCTGTGACGTTGTAGGTGGGCAGGAGGCTCACGCTGTGCAGCACGCGGTGGACCCTGGTGGTGTCGTTCACGGCCATTGTGCCATCGGCCTGGTTCTGCATAAATCCGTTGTACAGTCCCGTCATGCTGAAGCGACTGCCCAGGCGCAGGGTGGCATTGGCCGAGTACACGAAGCCGCGTGTGGTGTAGAGTTGCTGCTTTGCCAGGTTGTCGGCTTGCCCCGAAAAGTTGGCACCCAGCGTGAGCTTGCGGAACAGGGTGGTGCCCACGTTGATGCCCAGGCTGTGGTAGTTGTTGGAGGTATAGTAGGTGCCCAGTGACTGGTAGTCGGGCTGGATAACCTTGTAGTACACCGAGGCGTTGAACCCCCGCAGCGATAGCCTGGCCGACGCATCGCCTGCATAGCGCACGCGGCTGGTGTAGCGCGGCTCGAACACCTTGTCAAACCGGGTGGCCTCGCCCAGTGTGACCCTGGGCGACTCCCTGTCGGCAGTGAAGGCCGAGGTGGCGAAGTTGGTGCTGAAGGACACACGGTTCCTGATGTTGACCATGCCCTTGATGCCCACCACCAGGTTCTCCTGGGGATGGTAGAACTGATGCCAGTAGTCGTCGATAGAGCCCGGTGAGTCATAGGCGCGCAGGAAGTAGATGTCGATACTGTTTCCCTTGTGCCCGTAGCCTGCGCTGAATCCCCAGCCGAAACGCCTGTACTGGGGCTTGCGTGGGAATGGGTCCTCGGGGTTGTCATTGATGGCCTTGCGCAGCACGCCGTAGAAGGCAGAGGCGCGATACCGCTGGCTCTTGTACTCCAGCCCGATGCCGTTGAATGACATGTTCATGATGTAGGTGCTGAAGGGGAGTGTCGATTGGCCAATGTGGGCGGTGTAGTTCTTGTAACTTGGGCTCAGACTGAATGAGAACTGCGGGTAGTTGAAGTCCAGATTGTCATTGGAGTAATAGATGGAGAAGGGCATGCTGATGCCATATAGGCTGATGTTCAGGTTGGCATAGATGGTGTTGCTCAACGGCGACCTGTATCCTGTCCCCATCGAGGAGTGGTAATAGGTGTTCTGGGTGCCCACCGAACCGGTGATGATGAGCGGGTCACTCTTCCCTATCTGTGAGATGTCCTGGGCGCGCATGCCGGCTGGGCCTGACGAACAAGCCATGACGAGGATGGCCAGCAGGAGTCTTGCCCTCAGCCCTAAGGTGTGTCGTGACGTGTCCGAATCCATGTGCCTGTGTTGTTAGGGGTGAATAGTCTGGTGGGGTACTGGCCTCCGTCCCGGGCAGGGTGCCCAGGGGCGGAAGCCAGTGGAAAAGTGGGTATTTACTTCTTGGTCAGTTTCTTGGTCAGGGTTCCTGTGGCAGTCCGCACCTGCACGAGGTAGATGCCTGGGCTCAGGTGGCTGTCTGTCACTTCCTGTCCCGACACATTATATATATGTACATCCTGGGCCGGGGCACCTGTCACCACGATGCGGTCGCCCTGCAGGCTGATGGTCACCTGGTCGGCATCGGCAATCTCCAGGCCTGTGGCCTCGGGCATCCTCAGCAGCACGGGGGCACTGATGCTGCCTGCCATGCTGGTGAACGTCAGGGTCTCCTCCAGGTCGCGGGTCTCGCCCGTATAGTTATCGTGGAGCTTGAAGGTCACCTGCTCCTGTCCCGTGCCGTGTACGGTGATGAAGATGCGTCCGTTCACGATCACACCCTCGCCGCGGCACTCGCCGTTCACAAAGGCTCCCACCGAGTAGCGGTCAGCGTCCAGCTGTCGGTCGCCCTGTGCCACGATGGTCATGTTGTCGGCAAAGCGGTGGCTGTCGTAACTCCATGGGCTGGGCATGCCGCTGGCTG
>CAVKOT010000186.1:0-5645 GCA_963658045.1 Opitutia bacterium UBA4654 | reverse complement strand
GTATGAGACCACGCGGCAGAAGAGCCGCCTCAGGATGAACCTCTCGTTCCTGCTGAGCGTGGCCATGCTGGGCATCCCGTTCTACGGCTATGGCTGGACGAGCGTGGTGATTGGCGTGGTGGTGTTGGCCGTTGGTTATCTCGCGCTGCAGTGGCGCAAGAAACTCGCCTACGTGGTTTCGGCCAGGATAATGAACACCAGCCTGCTGTGCATGCTGATGATTATGATAGGCTACAGTTCCTACGCAGTCATCGTGATACGCAGTTCGGCCAACACGCCCATGGACCAGAACTCTCCCGAGGACATCTTCACCCTGGGCACCTACTTGGGACGTGAGCAGTATGGCGACCGTCCGCTCTTCTACGGACAGGCTTACACCAGCCAGGTCCAGCTGCGTGTCGATGGCCAGTACTGTGTGCCGGTGAGCAAGCAGGGCGCGCCTGTGTATCAGCGCAAGGAGAAGGCCAGCCCCGACGAGCCCGACCGCTATGAGGTGCAGAGGCACGACATCAAGTATGTCTATCAGCAGAACATGCTCTTTCCGCGCATGTACAGCGAGGCGCACGCCCAGGCCTACGAGAGTTGGATGGGCGGCGTAAAGGGCACGACAAAGAGTTATGAGCGCTGTGGCGACATGGTGCAGGTGAAGACCCCAACCATGCTTGAGAACCTGCGCTTCTTCCTGAGTTACCAGGTCAACTTCATGTACTGGCGCTACTTCATGTGGAACTTCGCAGGCCGGCAGAACGACCTGCAGGGCAACGGAGAGTGGGAGCACGGCAACTGGATAACGGGCATACCCTTCCTGGACAACATGCGCCTGGGCGACCAGAGCAAGTTGCCCACCGAGCTTCGCGAGAACAAGGGGCACAACGTGTTCTATTGCCTGCCGCTGATACTGGGTCTGATGGGACTCCTGTGGCAGCTCTTCCGCAATGACGAGAAGAACAACCGCGAGGGCGAGAAGCAGTTCGGCATCGTCTTCTTCCTCTTCTTCATGACGGGTCTCGCCATTGTCATCTACCTCAACCAGACTCCCATGCAGCCCCGCGAGCGCGACTATGCCTATGCCGGCTCGTTCTATGCCTTCGCCATCTGGGCAGGCATGGGTGTGGCCGCCGTGGCTGAGTGGCTGCGCCGGGTGCTCAAGCATGATGTGGCATGCGCCATCGTGAGTTGCCTGTGCCTGCTGGTACCCATCCAGATGGCCAGCCAGACGTGGGACGACCACGACCGCAGCGGGCGCTACACCTGCCGCGACTTCGGCATGAACTACCTCAACTCGCTCGACCAGAAGCATGCACCCATCATCTTCACCAATGGCGACAACGACACCTTCCCCCTCTGGTACTGTCAGGAGACCGAGGGCATACGCACCGACGCACGCGTGTGCAACCTCTCTTACCTGCAGACCGACTGGTACATCGACCAGATGAAGCGTCCCGCCTATGACAGCCCTGCCGTGCCCATCCACTGGAGCAGGCTCGAGTATGTGGCAGGCACGCGCGAGGGAACTCCTGTGCGCCCAGGCACACTGGAGCAGGTGATGGACTACTATAAGAATGACCCTGAGACGCTCAAGCAAATGGTGGGCGACAATCCCTATGAGCTGAAGAACATCATCGACCACTGGGTGCTCAACCCCAACCCCGACCTGCGCATCATACCCACAGACTCCATCGTGGTCACCATCGACAAGGAGGCTGTCAAGCGCAGTGGCATGATGATGGCTGCCGACAGCATCCCCGATGTGATGCACATCAGTCTCAAGGGCAAGCGCGCTGTGTATAAGAGCGAGATGATGATGTATGAGATGCTGGCCCAGTGCAACTGGGAGCGACCCATGTATATCGCCATCACCGTGGGCAAGGACAACTATGGCAACCTGGGCGACTACTTCGTGCGCGAGGGACTGGCTGACCGCATCACGCCATTCAACACCAAGCAGAGTGGCCGCACGGTGGATACCGAGAAGATGTATGACAACATGATGAACCGGTTCCGCTATGGTGGGCTGGACAACCCCAACTTCTACCTTGACGAGACCGTCTCGCGCATGTGTTACACACACCGCCGCATGTTTGCACAGCTGGCCACCCAGCTTATGGCCGAGGGCAAGACCGACAAGGCACGCAACCTGGTGAAGAAGGCCGAGCAGGCCCTGCCTCCCAGGACTCTGCCTCACAACTTCGCCGGAGGCTCCCTCGACCTGGCCCGCGTGTGGAACCAGTTGGGTGACAAGAAGCAGGCCGAGGCCATCGCACTGCCTGTGGCCAAGACAGCCTGCGAGTACATGGACTGGTACCTCAACATGCCTGACGACATGCTGGCACGCGAGGAGCAGGACTGCATGTACTACCTCTATCAGCTGCACCGTGCCACCGAGGTGCTCCAGGCTGCCAGCAGCCCGCAGACTGCCAGGATGATGCAGCAGCTGGACACCTATAACAAGGTGCTGCAGAACCGCCTCTATGGCGGCACAAACATGTACCGCCAGTCAGAGGGTGCCGCCGCCGGCATGACGGTGTCGGCTCCCCAGGAGGCCGAGAGTGACAAGGAATGATCATAGAGCAACCTGCGGTATTCCTCAGATGGATATACCCACATGCCCTGTGGCGGATGGACAAACGGGAGAGGGCCGTCTATCTCACCTTTGATGACGGCCCCATTCCCGAGGCCACCCCGTTCATCCTGGATGTGCTGGAGCGGTATGGAGCCAAGGCTACCTTCTTCATGGTGGGGGACAATGCCCACAAGTACCCCCATCTGCTGGCCGAGGTGAAGGCGCGGGGGCACCGCATCGGCAACCACACCTACAATCACATAGGAGGGTTGCGCTGGTGGAGTTGGCTTTACCTGGCCAATGTGGTGAAGGCCAACAAGATACTCAAGACCGACCTCTTCCGCCCTCCCCATGGCTGGATGAAGGTCATGCAGTATCGGGTGCTGCGCCACTGCGGCTTCAGGGTGGTGATGTGGGATGTGGTCACGCGTGACTACAGCCGCCGCCTGACAGCAGAGGACGTGCTGCACAACGTGAAGCGATACACCCGTCCGGGCAGCATCATCACGTTCCATGACTCGCTCAAGAGCATTGACAAACTGAAGCATGCACTTCCCGAGGCACTCCAGTGGCTGATACAGGAGGGATATGAGTTCAAGGTGTTTGACTAAGCAAGAGATAAAAGCCCAGGCCGCAAGCCTGGGCTTTGTCGCATGTGGCGTGGCCCAGGCCGCGCCTGTGGAGCAGCCCTTTGCCGCCCATTACCTGAGGCGGGTGGCACTGGGGCACTTCGCAGGCATGGACTATATGACCCGCAATGTGGAGATGCGCCTTGACCCCGCCCTGCTGCATCCTGGCGTGCGCACCATCGTCAGCGTGGCCATGAACTACATGCCGGCCCGCCGTCAGCCTGCCATCTGCCTGTATGCCCAGGGGGCTGACTACCATGAGGTGATGCGCGAGAGGCTGCGCATGCTCATGGAGGCACTGGGAGGACATGGTCGCTGCTTCGTGGACACGGCCCCCGTGCTGGAGCGATACTGGGCATGGCGCAGCGGGGTGGGCACCCTGTGCCGCAACGGGCTCGTGTCGGTGCCTGGCTATGGCCCCACCGTGTTCCTGGGCGAACTGTTCCTTGAGGAGGAGGCCGACAGCCACGACAGCCCCCTGCAGCCCAGTCCCGTGCTGGACGAGGGGTGGCAGGACTTCTGCCCAGCCCTCACCCCCCAGGGACTGGATGCCCGCCTATGCCTCAACTACTGGACGATAGAGCACCGTGGCGAACTGCCTGACGCACTTCGCCTGACCACATCCTTCTACGGCTGTGACCGCTGCATGCGCGCCTGCCCCGAGTTCCGCGAGTCGCGCCCCACCAGCGAACCGGCCTTCCAGCCATCTGACACGCTGCTGGAGATGAGCGAGGAGGACTGGCGCGCGCTCACGCCCGAGCAGTACCGCACACTCTTCCGCCACTCTGCCGTCAAGCGTGCCAAGTATGAGGGGCTGATGCGCAACATCGGACGCTGGAGGCCGCGTTAGTGAGGAGACGTATGCGCGCGCACACGCAGTCATGGCGCGTAGGGAATTTTGCAGGAAGCCAAATCCTGTGACTTCGTTAAAATAGTGGCATGGAAAACGCAGCGCGCTGCGATGGCGATTGCAGCCGCATGCACTAACGGTTGCAGCCGCATGCGATAGCCAACGCATGCGGCTGCGTTGGTGATGGGGGCGCGCCGCGTTTTTATGAGAACGCAGTTGGTGCTGTGGTGCCAGCGGGACACGCGAAACAAGCGTCCCCCCATCCATGTGTCGGAATGAACTTTCGTGGCAGGCATAACACATCGCCAAGGTGTATATTCTTCCCCCTCGGAGGAGGCGCGGAGGAGGACCGGTGGGCCAGGGTGAGCAAGTCCTTCATCCCTCCCTGCCCCCTTTTTCCAGCGCAACCATAGGTAGTTTGCCGTAAAAGCATTAACTTTGTGAGTGGCATTCCTCTTGCAAGGCCACTCGCGTGTGGGGGAGTGCGGACGCAAGTCCGTTACATTGACTACAACCACTTACCTATTTTAATATGAACACAGAACCCATGGGCGTCACCGATGCCCTGAGCTTGGGCAAGCCCAAGTTTGCCCTCCTGGGCGTGCAGCATCTCTTCGCCATGTTTGGCGCCACTATCCTCGTTCCCATCATCACAGGCCTGAGTGTCAGTGCCACACTGCTATTTGCCGGCATTGGCACGCTCATCTTCCATCTGGTCTCCAAGTTCAAGGTACCCGCCTTCCTGGGGTCCAGTTTCGCTTTCATCGGCGGTTACATGTCAGTCAAGGGGCTGGGCATGGCGCAGGGGCTGTCTGAGGAGATGGCCCTCAATTATGCCTGCGTGGGCGTGGGAGCGGCAGCCCTGCTCTATTTCGTCATGGCGGGATTGCTCAAGAGTTTCGGTACCGAGCGTGTCATGCGCTTCTTCCCGCCTGTGGTCACCGGCCCCATGGTGATAGCCATAGGACTCACCCTCTCGGGCTCGGCCATCCAGAACTGCACGGGCAACTGGCTGCTGGCCATCACGGCCATCGCCATCGTCATCTGCACGGCCATCTGGGGCAGGGGCATCATACGCATCATCCCCATCCTGCTGGGTGTCCTGGGCTCCTACATACTGGCAGCCGCGCTGGGCGAGGTCGATTTCTCCAAGCTCTCCGAGGCAGCCTGGATAGGCCTGCCCATTGACCCCGACCGCACGGTGTGGGCAGTGATGCAGGATCCCGACTGGCATCTGCTCATCACGGCAGTCATAGGCATCTTCCCCATCGCCTTTGCCACCATCATGGAGCACATTGGTGACATGTGTGCCATACAGAGCACCGTGGGCAAGAACTTCATCAAGGACCCAGGCCTGCACCGCACGCTCATGGGCGACGGACTGGCCACCCTGCTGGCAGCCCTCTTCGGTGCTCCGGCCAACACCACCTATGGCGAGAACACCGGAGTGCTCAATCTCACCCGCGTCTTCGACCCGCGAGTCATCCGCCTGGCTGCCGTGCTGGCCATCCTGCTGAGTTTCTGTCCCAAGTTTGCCTGCCTCATAGGTCTGATGCCCGCTGCCACCATAGGTGGCGTGAGCCTGATACTCTATGGCATGATC
>CAVKOT010000185.1:0-5681 GCA_963658045.1 Opitutia bacterium UBA4654 | reverse complement strand
TTTACCGAATAATATTGTAGCGCATCAGGTTCAGCAATACCTTTGACAATATCCACATGATGCTTGGAATAGAGCACTTCTTTCTTTATTCTCTTCTTGGGTATTTTGAAGTTTGAAACAAAAGTATAGACGGCAGTGGTTGTCATGTGGAATTTTTCTTTCATGTCCGCTACAGAATACCATTCCGTGATACTTTCATCTACAGCTTTTTTCGCAAAATAAGCATCAATGTGTTTCTTGCTCCAATAAGATTTGCCACGTTGAAAAACTTTCGGAAAGTTCTCAACCTTGGCAATCTTGTATAAACCAGACTCACTGATGCCATAGTTTTGCAAAATCTCTGATGTTGTGTAGAACTCGGTGATTGGAGCACTTTCCTTCTTATGCCGTTTTTGATATGGCTTAGCTTCATTAAACAGCTTATCAATATCGCTCTTACGGATGAAAGTCTTGCCCTTAAACTGAACACAAGGAATGTCTCCGTTCGCAATATATCTGTAAAAGGTTGAGCGTCCTATACCGAGATAATGTGCAGCTTGGTTGGGCGTTAAAAATAAAAGGTGGTCAATGTCTCCATAAAAGTTGCGCTGCTCTTGCTTCGCAATTTCTATTTGACATTGTGAAATTTTGTCGGCTCGCAACTTATCTTTGTAAGCATGGTTATTGCATTGCTTGCAACAGAAACGTGTAGTCACTTTGTAAGCGATGAAGTCTTTGCCACACCACTCACATTTCTTTCTGATTGTTACTTTGCTCCTCATTCTATAGTCTTTCGAGTTTATGTATTCGCCAATTATTTCGCTTAATCTGTTTCGTTGCGTCCCAAGGTGTCCCATGGAGTCCCATTCCTCCATCACCTTGCTCACGCTCAGAGTCTCTCTTTTCCCTTGCGGTACGAGAGCGGTACGAAAATAGACGCAAAAACGGTCACAATCGATGATTATCGAGAGTGACCGCAAACAAGAAAAGCGCTCGGGGTGAGCGCTTTAACTATAGAATGTGAGATTTTGTGAGGGTTGTTGATTGGCAATCATTTTCCCACGCAGAACCTGGAGAAGATGGAGTGCAGGATGTCCTCTGAGGCTATGGCGGCTCCTGTAATCTCGGACAGGTGCTGGATGCAGTCGCGCAGGTCCTGGGCTATGAGGTCGGAAGGGATGCCCTGGCTCAAGCCGGTGAGCACCCTGCCAATAGAGTCCTCGGCCTTGCGCAAAGCATGGTAATGACGGACGTTTGAGACTATGGTGTCCGTTTCCTGCACCTCGGGAATGGCCGCCTCACGCACCAGAGCCTTCCTGAGCAAGGGGATGCCATCACCTGTGAGGGCCGACACATGAAACTGGGTGCCTGTGGTGCGCTTGTGATAGAGGAAAGATGAACTGGGGAGCGTCACGTCACACTTGTTTATCACCTTCAGAACCTTCTGGTCATCGCGGAAACGCACATCGGGGAAGGGCACACCCTCCTCGGTCAGCAGGATGATGATGCTTGCGCGCTCGGCCGCCTTCAGCGTGCGCTCTATCCCCAGTTTCTCTATCTGGTCACGGGTCTTGCGTATGCCAGCCGTGTCAATGAAGCGGAAGGTCACTCCCTGTATCTGCACCACGTCCTCTATCAGGTCACGTGTGGTCCCCTGTAGGTTTGACACTATGGCACGGTCATCCTCCAGCAGATAGTTGAGCAGGGTGCTCTTGCCCACATTGGGCGCACCAATGATGGCCACGGGCACACCCTTCTTCAGAGCATTGCCCGTGTGGAAGGAGTTGGCCAGCTGACTGATGCGCTCCCTAACCTCGCCTGCCACCGACTCCAGTTCATCCCTGTTGGCAAACTCCACCTGCTGGTCCGAGAAGTCCAGTTCGAGTTCCAGGAGCGATGCCAGGTGCAGCAGCCGTTCACGAAGCTGGTTGAGTTCCCCACTGAAGTGCCCGCGCATCTGGCTTATGGCCATCTGGTGGGTGGCCTTGGTGGATGAGGCAATGAGGTCGGCCACTGCCTCGGCCTGTGACAAGTCCATATTCCCGTTGAGGAAAGCCCTCTGGGTAAACTCGCCGGGCAATGCCTGCCTGGCTCCCCGCTCTATCAGAAGGTCAAGCGTGCGCTGCACCACATAGGTACTGCCATGACAACTGATCTCGGTGCTGTCCTCCCCCGTGTAACTGTGAGGGGCGCGGAACACCGATACCAGCACATCGTCGATGTCTCCCTGGATGGTGCCGTAATGCAGGGTGTGTGAGGGCTTGTCTGCCAGACTCCCGCTGAAGATGCTGTCGGTAATGGCTATTGCCTCTGGTCCGCTTAGGCGGATTACTGCAATGGCTCCGCCTGGTGCTGTGGCCAATGCACATATCGTGTCCTTCTCGCTCATATCCTTCTCGCTCGTGTAATTATATAATGTGTATATAGAATAAAGAGTCACTCCCCCCTGGGAGAGCGGGGAGACGACTCCCTAAAGCTCATCTCATGCGACAGCAGCCTGTAGGCCATGATGGCCTCGCGCGCCTTTCTCTGTCCATAGCGTATGATGCGCTCAGCCTGGTCATAGCCTGCGTCAAACCTGTTGACGGGAATTTCCACCAGGATGTCTGGCCTCTGTCGCTCCAATGCCAACTGTGTCAGTTGCACGATGGACATGGAGAATGCGTCGGACAGCAAACTTATGTGATTGTTCTCCAGTCCCTGCACGCTGGACAGATACCTCTGCACGCCCCTGTTGCGATCCGCCAGGAGGATGCGCTCGGCCCTTTTTCTCAGAGCCTCCACCTGTTGCGAGACTGGCGCATTCACATTCACGGCAGCGAGCAAGTCCCCCTCATGCCTCAGCACTCGGTTGAGCGGCAGGGGGTTCACCAGCCCTCCGTCCATCAGGACGCCACCTCCTTCCATGACAGGCTTGAAGAAGGAGGGCAGCGAGATGGATGCCCGTATGGCCTCATAGAGGCTTCCGTGGTCAAAGACCACCTCGCGCTGGTTCTTGATATCAGCGGCCACAGCACGGTAAGGGATGGGCAGATGCTCGATCCTCACGTCGGGCACAATCTGCCTCATGGCATCAAGCACCCTGTCGGCATTGGCCAGGTGCGTGCGGCTCAGGGTGATGTCGGCCAGTGAGAACACTTGCCACTTGGTGAGTGACTTCAGCCACAGGCTCACCTCCCGCAGGTGTCCAGCCGCATACATGCCTCCCACCAGCGCACCCATGGAGGTCCCTGCCACCGAGGTCACCCCGAAGCCCTGCCGCTCCAGTTCCGCTATGGCACCAATATGCGCATAGCCCCTGGCCCCCCCGCTTGAGAGCACCAGTGCCACCTGCCTTCTGTCCTTGTGCACCATGCGCATGTTACCTCCGTGACTTTACGGGTGAGAACTGTGTGTGAGTTCAGCCTTGCAGTATGAGACGCTCGACGGCCTCGGCCACGCCATCCTCGTCATTGCTCAGCGTCACATGGTCGGCAGCCTCCAGCACCTCCTTCTGCGCATTGGCCATGGCCACGCCCATCCCGGCATAACGTATCATGCTCAGGTCGTTGTAGCCATCCCCGCAGGCCATGAGGTCGTCACGGGTGAAGCCAATCTGCTTGAGGAAAGCGTCCAGGCAGCCGGCCTTGTCGATGCCCAGCGGCAGCAGTTCCAGGAAGAAGGGCTCACTCCTATATACGCTCATCACCCCCCTCATGCTCCCGGCGATCTCCTGCTCCAGCACGGCCAGTTTCTTTGGCTCCCCCACGATGAGGAACTTGGGCTCGGGGAAATCTATAGCCTCCAGGAAGTTATCCACCCTGCACAGTCCCATGCCATTGAGCCTGGCCTCATAACGCACATACTCATCATCGATGTCCTCACAGGCAATGTTGTCGCCCAGGTAACTCAGGATATTAAAGTCCTCGGTACTCCCCTTGGAATAAAGGTAGGGATAAAGGCTCATGTCCAGCGTGCGCTGCATGATGGTCTCTCCCGTGGAACAGTCTATCACAGCCCCGCCGTTGAAGGCCAGGATATAGCCGCCATACCTCTTCAGTTCCAGTTGCTCGGCAATGGGCTTGATGCCAAAGGGAGGCCGTCCGCTTGCCAGCACGATTTTCAGCCCCTGCTGCTGTGCCCTTATCAGGGTCTCACGGGTGCGTGGGGTGATTTTCTTCTCGCTGTTGGTCAGTGTGCCGTCCAGGTCAAGTGCCAGCACCTTGTATTTCATCTTCATCCTACTTATCCATTTGTGTGTTGACGATGCAAAATTAAGGAAAAATGCCCAAAGAAGCCGTTGGGGACAACATCAGATAGCAAGAAGAGGGGTACAAAACGTTGGGCAGTTGGCAGAAATGCCGAAAATCTGCATCACCAGCCCCTTCTCCATTCCCTGCACTCTGTCAACAAAAGCAGGGTGAGTCTGGGGAAAGTGTCTATCTGTCCAGGGTGACTCTTGCACTTGTGTCCACTAATCCAGTTTATGAAAGAGAAAAGTGTCTAGTGAATCCAGGAAAAGACACAGTACTACTGCGATGGCCTGGGCAGTACAATTGCGTTGCCTGTGTCAGTACTACTGCAATGGCAAGGGCAGTACTACTGCGTGAAAATCTTTGGCGGCATTTGAAATGTTGGCCTTAGGACATGCCTTTCCCCATAAAAACATTATATTTGTGGTGTAAATAAAGAATGGGACAATGACAAGGAAGAGTATAGACTTATCCGTGACACTTCATGATGACAGCAACTATAAGGACTGGCTTGTAGAACTCAAGGAACGTTTCTACAGCCATCGCCTCAAAGCGTCGTGTGCCACAAATGGCTACCTGCTGGACTTCTATTGGAAGCTAGGACGGGACATCGAAGCCAAGCAATATACCAACACATACGGCTCAGATTTTTACAAGAATCTCAGTCAAGACTTGAAGAACGAAATGCCTGGGGTAAAGGGATTCTCGCCTACAAACTTGAAATATATGAGTTACTTTTATAGGCTCTATGCTCCATTGCTTGCAAATCGTCCGCCGTCTGCAGAAGATTTTGTAGAAGGTACATATAATACAGATATTAAGTGTGTTGCTGACCATGAACAAAATCGTCCGCAAGTTGCGGACGATTTCAAAATGCTATTTCTTATTCCTTGGGACCATCACCGTCGCATCATTGACAAATGCAAGAGTGATATGGGCAAAGCCCTATTCTTCGTAAGAAAGACTTGGGAAAACAATTGGGGGCGTGATGCTCTGCTCAACTGGCTTGACACCGACTTGTATGAGCGTGACGGCAAGGCTATCACCAACTTTCAATCCACGCTTCCCGCCGTGCAGAGCGACTTGGCTCAACAAATAACCAAAGACCCTTACCAGTTGGACTTCCTTAATCTAAGGGAGAAATATGACGAGCGTGAGATAGAGGATGAATTGGTGAGCAACGTGACTCGTTTCCTTTTGGAACTTGGAAAGGGTTTCTCCTATATGGGTAGGCAGTTTCGCTTGGAAGTAGGTCAGCAGGAGTTTTTCCCAGATTTATTGTTTTACAATGCCCACCTCCATGCGTATGTGGTCATAGAATTGAAAAACCAGTCATTCCATCCTTCGTTCTTGGGACAACTGAGTTTCTATGTGTCAGCCATCAACCACCAGTTCAAGACCGACATTGATAACCCCACCATCGGTTTGCTCATCTGCAAGGACAAAGACAATGTGGTGGCAAAATATGCC
>CAVKOT010000184.1:0-5759 GCA_963658045.1 Opitutia bacterium UBA4654 | reverse complement strand
GCCGAAGAAGGCTCATGCCGTGACATGACATGTCTGTCCGCACCTTCCCCCGGAAGGGTGGATGGATGGGGCTTTTGGGGCACTACGGTGCGATGGCCCATGCAGCGGCATGCGAAGGTTCACGCAGCGGCATGTGATGGCCCACGCAGGGGCATGCGTTTGGGCACGCGCCCTGCTGCTCGTTTTCCACCACTCCCATGGGCTGTCCTGTGTGCCTCCCTGGGCGGTGACACACAAGAGGGCCGGCATCACGTGATGCCGGCTCTCTGCATTGTGCCAGTCAGGATGTCCTGCCTGGGTGGGTCACCTCACCATCACCCGGCGGCTCCCCTTGCCAGGGCGGTGCAGGATGTTCACGCCCCTGCGCGGTACGTCGAGCCGCATGCCGTCAAGCGTATATACTTGCGCCTTGCCGCCATCGGTGGCCTCGCCCACGCCCTCCACCGGCTGGGCGAAGTCCTCTCTCGCCTGCCGCAGGGCCTGGGTGGCCTCCTTCAGCGCGGCCACATCAGCAGTTGTCGCGGTGCCTTCCTCGGCCAGGGCCTGCGTGTGGTCGGCCAGGTCATAGAGTGCGTCGGCAGCCCTGGCCACGGCCTCGCTCGCGGCGTGCTCACAGGTGGGCTGGGGCTTGGCCTCGTACATCTGTATCTCCGAGAGCGAGTAGCACGGCGCGCCGTTGCTGAGGCGCATGGCTGGAGTGCGCATCACCAGGAAGCGCACATGGCTGTAGGGGCGGCGCATCTGTATGTTGGCCGAGTAGGTCTTGTTCTGCTCCCCGGAAAAGCCATGCAGTTCGGTCACATAGTCCCAGCGCTCCCCGTCCTGGCTGGCGGTCACCAGCACATCGTCCCAGCGGTCGCCCTGGCCGTTGTCGCCATCCTGGCTCTTGTTGTACTGCAGGTTGAAGGCCGACACGGGGCTCTCAAGGTCCACCTGCATGTAATGCGGCTGGTTGGGCGGCAGGGGATAGCCGTTGCGGCTGCGCACATAGGTGGCGGTGTTGCGGTCGATGGCATCCTTGAGCGACGAGGTGGCCTCGAGGCCGTCGGTGGAGAGCTGCGAGGCCGCAGTGATGAGTTTGGTGCGCGAGTTCTGCCACTGGAATGTGCTGTCGGCCACGGCGCGTGCCTCGATGACGGCGGCGCGCGCGTTGTCGCTCACGGATGTGGTCCAATAGACATCGGCAAAATAGGGGTTGTGGTCCGACATGATGAAGCCGTCAGGAGTCCAGCGGTTGCCCAACTCGGCATAGGAGCACTTGACGGTGCCTGTGCCGAAGATGAAGTCAATCTGGTTGTCTGGCGTGCTGCTGAAGCCATCCACCCCCTTCTGCTCATTCTTGCGTGCTGCCGTCCAGATGTCCTTGGTGGTCATCTTGTACTTGGTGAGGTAGGTGAATGTCTCTGACTTGCGCTTGGTGTTGAAGTCGGCGGTGAGGAACTGCGGCAACTTGCTCCCGTACTGCTCGGCCAGCTCGGCCATCTTCTCCTTCACGACCTTGGCCTGTGGCACGCGCACCTCCTCGCCGCCGTGGTCAAGGTGGGTGTTGGTGTAGATGAAGCGCGCTCCCGTGACCTTGTCGGTAAACACGGCCCAGGTGGCTATGCGGTAGCAGATGGCCCCGGGGGTCTTCGAGGGAGTGTCGGGAGTGTCGGTGGGCCAGTAATTGCCGCTGGCCTCCAGCAGGAAGCGGCTGGTCTTGTACAGGATGGGAGTGTGTTCGTCCCACTCATCGGAAATCCTGCCCCGGCCTACCATGGCATATCCGTGTGCTCCTGCCAGGAGGTCTATCAGTTCGCCCTTCTGCCCCTCCTGTATGCCCAGCAGGTCTGGCGAGATGCTGTCGATGTAGTGGCAGATGGCCTGGGCGCGGTTGGCCCAGGTGTTCCTGCCGTTTCCCTCGCTCTCCTTGATGTTTCCCTGGGGGATGTTGAATGTCATGATGCGCAGGCTCTCGGTCTCTGCCTGTGCTTGCAAGCCCATTGCCAGCAGGCAGGCCACCGTGGCGCACGCCTTTCGGAATAACCTTTTCATAAGCGTTTCATTTCTGTTTGTGCATTGTATGTGCGGCATGCCCCGCATGAGGCGCACCGCTGTAACTGGAGAAGTTGGGAGCCCCAGAGCCTTTGCCCTGGCACTCCCAACCCTTGTCTGTGCTCCTTTTGGGGGCTTACTTGACCATCACCTTGCGGCTGGCCGATGTGCCCCTCAGGATGTACATGCCCCTGGGCAGTCCCTGCAGAGCCTGGCTGGCCGGCCCAGCGGCGCGCACCAGTCGTCCCTGCACGTCATACACGCTCACGGTCTGTCCCACTGTGGCAGCCACGTCCTGCACGGCATCGCCGCTCTCGTTGGCATATCCGCCATCCTTCTTGACCACCACACCGCGTGAGGAGTCGAGCACTGGGTGCAGGTCCTCACCCAGTTTCTGGAACCACACAGGCTGCTCGCTGCTCTCGCCGTTGAGCAGCCACGTCACCCGTCCGCTGGCGAAGTCCTCGGCAGCCAGCTTGGTGGCCTGTGAGCCGTCGCCGCTTGTGCTGTAGCAGTTGACGAGCAGGGTGTTGCCTCCGTAGCGGCAGAAGAGTTTGTCCTGCGCGTCATAGCCCTCGATGTCGGCCGTTGACCAGCAGTTCGTGATGTGCGCTCCCATGCTGCCCAGCCAGCCACAGATCTGCGCTGCATTCTTGCCGTTGCCAGCCTTGATGCTGCCTGTGCTGTAGCAGTTGGTGATGTTGGCCAGGCTGCCTGCGTTGGCGTTGCCCAGGATGCCTGCCGGTGCCTGGTACACGGCCTCCACGCTGCCCTCGTTGCCCAGGCAGTCCAGCTTGACCTCGCCAGTGCCTGTGCTTCGTCCGATGATGCCCACGCGGTCATATCCCTTGATGCTGCATGTGGCATCCAGTATCAGGTTCTTGATCTCGGCCGGTGCCATGATGGTGCCGAAGAGTCCCACTCCTATCGAGCTCTCACGCTCAATCGTGAGGTTGCTGATGCGGTGGAGTTGTCCGTCAAACGTGCCATTGAAGGTCACCTTGTTGGCCTCGGCATCGCTGGAGTTGGCGGTCTCGGTGTTGAAGCCAATGGGCTGGAAGCCTGTCTCGCCAGCCATGTCGATGTCAGCCACGAGTTTGGCCCTGAGCGTGCTCATGCCACTGTTGACCATGCCAGAGAACACCTTCAGGTCCTGTGGCTTGTCCAGCAGGTAGTATCCGCCCTGCATCTTGGGGAATACAGGGAGGGTGAAGATGCTGGCCGCTAAGTTGTATGCCTCCAGGGCATTGGGTGTGCCCATGGTGTAGTAAGTCCACATCTGGTCGGACACGCCGTTCATGTATTCCAGTTCAGGAGCATCCTCGGCAAACACGCCCTGGCTTTGGAAGTTGCTTGCCATGATGGAGAGGATCTCGGCGCTCTTTGCCATGGCGATGTAGGTGATGCGGCACTCATACACCTGCTTGAAGAGGTCAGACAGGCGGTTTATTGCCTGCATCATATCATCGCCCTCGGTGGCCTTCTCCGCCTGTGCGATGGCAGCCTGCAAGTCCTCCTTGATGCGCTCCTGATAGTTGGGGTACTGGGCGAAGTCCACGCCGTCACTCCATGCGAAGTCGTCTATGACATGTGCGCGCTCCAGGTAGTTCTGCAGCACCGATGCCAGTTGTGTGGCTCCCTCGGCGGGTGTGCCCAGGTAGGTGAGGTGGAAGTTGCCGAAGCCCATCCAGTCCCGTTCCATGCCCGTGCCCTGGTTCTGCACGCCTATCACCAGCGAGTCTCCCTCCTCGACCTGCACGGCCACGAGGTTGGGGTAGCGTCCTGCCTTGAAGGCATAGGCACAGCCGATGGGGCCCTGCGGGATCCATGCCTCGCCGTTGTCTGTCACGACCGTGTAGTCAGGGGCTGAGCCGGTGATGTGACAGTTCTTGCCGTCCTCGGCCAGCGTCTTGTCTATGGCGTCCTCTATCTCTCCCATGGCATAGTTGATGTTCTTGCCCAGGATGACCTGTGCGGCGTAGAACTTACTGTATCCGTCTGCTCCGGGTCGGAAGGTGGCATTGGACTCCAGCATATACACGCCGGCCTTGAGTCCCTTCACGGTCTGGGTCATGCTGAAGTTGCAGTTCCAGCCCTCGGCAGTCGTCATCACGCCCGGTTCGGTGAGGATGCGCGGGTAGTTGTCATTGGTCGAGGTGATGTCCCATCCCTCGCGGCCAGCCTCCATGGTGGCGTTGGCCATCAGGTCGGTAATCTCTGTGCCGGGCTTGTAGTCGGCGGTGATGGCGGCTGAGAGCATGCTGCGCACAAACTCGGTCTCGGCCGTGATGGTGGAGTCATTGAGCAGGTGCGTGTCCATGATGTGGGTGTAGGTGCCGTTGGGGAACTCCTCGCTGGGCTCGCTATCGTCTGTCAGGTACTCCTTCAGCCGGTCGGCGGCCACGCTGTGGAAGGTGTTGGTGTTGAGGTAGTCCAGTGCATACTCGGCCAGGGCCTTGTAGGTCTGGTACAGCGTCACGGATGCCTGTATGGCGGCGCGTGCCTCGGCCTCGCTCGCATAAGCCTTGAGGAAGTCGTCCAGTGTGGCCAGGTCGCCCATACCCTCCAGTGTGGTGGCATAGGCGGTGAGCAGAGCCTGGTCGGCCACTGTCTCGCTCATCCTGTGGGTCTCTGATGTCACGGTGTGGTCACGGAACTGCTCATAGGAAGCCTGGTCGTGCACGTCGTCATAGGTGCCCTCTCCGCTCTCATACACGAGGCCGTGCTCCATCCATGTGGGCTGCTCGTCCTCGCCAATGGTCTGGTACCACTGCACGCCGATGAATGACTTGCCGTTGAGTTTCCAGGCCAGTGCGCCGGTCGATGCCTCGGCCTTGTCAAACTGGGTAAACTGTCCGCCCTGGACGCTGAAGCAGTTCTTCACCGCAGCCGTGCCACGGTAAGCCTCCTTGGTGCCGTCCATTCCGGTCACCTCGGCTGTGGTCCAGCAGTTCTCGATGGTGCTGCCGCTCGCGCCGCCCAGCCATCCTGCCAGGGCTGCGTTCTCGCCCTTGCCCTGTCCGCCCACCTGGCCAGTGGTGTAGCAGTTGCGCATGATGATGATGCCCTTTGAGCCGTGGTTGCCGCCCAGCAGGCCGCCTGCATTCACGCCACCCACGCTCACGCTGCCCTCGTTGCCCACGTTGATCAGGGTGGTGGTGCCCGTCTGGTCCCAGTTGGATGTACCCACCACGCCTGCCCAACTGGCACTGGTCTTGAAGGAGCAGGTAGCGTCGAAGATGATGTTGCGCAGCACCATGCCCGAGTTGGAGGCAGAGATGAAGCCCGCGTCATCGTGGTCCACATCTATCGTGAGGTTGCTCACGCGGTGGTTGTTGCCGTCGAAAGTGCCGGCATAGCCCACCTTGAGGCCTATCTGATCAAACTTGTCATTGGCCTCAGAGAAGTCAATGTCATCGGTCAGGCAGCCATTGAGTGTGTTGTCCACCGTGTTGACCATGCGGGCAAACCAGGCCACGTCACCTGCCGTGGCCAGCTGGTAGAAGCCGCCCACGGGCTGCTTGTAGTCCTTGTTGGTGTTGCCGCACTCCCGGCAGATGCCATCCTCCCACAGGTGAGGGGGAATGGTCGAGGTGTTCTCGTTGGAGTAGGTGAGCTCGCCACCCGCACTGGTACCATCGCATCGCAGCTGGCCCACGGCATAGACCACCTTGTGGTCATTCCAGGGGAGCGGTGTGGCGTCGGTGCCCAGTGTCTGGTACCAC
>CAVKOT010000183.1:0-5846 GCA_963658045.1 Opitutia bacterium UBA4654 | reverse complement strand
AACTACATCTGCTCGCTGCGCCCCGACGAGGACAAACTGGCCTACAGCGTCATCTTCACGCTCAACGAGAAGGCTGAGATACAGAACTGGCACCTGGCGCACACGGTCATCCGCAGCAACCGCCGCTTCACCTACGAGGAGGTGCAGAAGGTGCTCGAGGACCACCACGAGGCCAGCCAGGAGGACTACGACAGCCCCGGTGACCACACCGCACCGCTCACACCTGACGCGGAGCCTGCCGAGCACTTCGCCCGGGAGCTCATCATGCTCAACCGCATGGCCAAGGAACTGCGCCGCCGACGCTTTGCGGCTGGCGCGATAGACTTCGACCGCTGCGAGGTGCGCTTCGAGATAGACGACAAGGGAAAGCCCACGAGCGTCTATTTCAAGGTGGCAAAGGATGCCAACAAACTGGTCGAGGAGTTTATGCTGCTGGCCAACCGCACCGTGGCCGAGAGCATCGGCAAGGTGCCCAAGGGGCAGAAGGCCAAGGTCTTCGTCTATCGCGTGCATGACACACCCGACCCGCAGAAACTGATGAACCTGGCCGACTTCGTGGGCAAGTTCGGCTACAAGTTGCGCACAACGGGCACCAAGGACGACGTGAGCAAGAACCTCAACAAACTGCTGCACGAGGTGAAGGGCAAGAAGGAGCAGAACGTGGTGGAGATGGTGAGCCTGAGGGCCATGATGAAGGCCAAGTACAGCGTGCAGAACGTGGGCCACTATGGACTGGCCTTCCGCTACTACACCCACTTCACAAGCCCCATACGCCGCTACCCCGACCTCATGGTGCACCGCCTGCTCACACGCTATGCCGAGGGTGGCAGGAGCGTCGGGCGCGAGAAGTATGAGGAACTGTGCGAGCACTGCAGCGAGATGGAGCAGACGGCGGCACAGGCCGAGCGCTCAAGCATCAAGTACAAGCAGGTGGAGTTCATGAAGGACCGCCTGGGCGAGGTGTTCGAGGGAACCATCAGCGGAGTGACGGAGTTCGGCCTCTACGTGGAGGTGAACGAGAACAAGTGCGAGGGTATGGTGCCGCTCCGAGACCTCAAGGACGACTACTACGAGTTTGACGAGAAGAACTTCTGCCTGCGTGGACGCGCCTCGCACCACTGCTACAACCTGGGCGACACGGTGAAGATACAGGTGGCGCGCGCCGACCTCTTCCGCAAGCAACTGGACTACAAACTGGTGAGGGAGTAGCCCCCAACGGGCCAGCACGCACGCTGCCACCAAGCCACAAGCCGCCCCCTGGCCTCCTCTCCATGACGTTACCGCATGGAAGGAAGGGCCAGGGGGCGGCTTACTCATTGTCCCGCAACCAGCACACTCACAGCCTCGCCTGCAGATAGGCACGCGCTCCGTAGAGCGGCACATTGACCAGGCTGTCCTGCTCACGGTAGTCACTCATCGAGAAGCGCAACCCCGTCATGCCAGGATGGGCAGCCAGGGTCGTCTTGAGCGACTTCGCCTGCAGATTTTCCTCGGCCTTCACCTCCACAGGTACAGCCTCGGCACCCAGTTGTATCACGAAGTCCAACTCCAGCTGGCTGTTCTCCTTACTATAATAGTAAACAGGGAGGTGGCATAGCGACATCATCTGACAGCACACGAAGTTCTCGGCAAAATCGCCCTTCGAGGTATTGTCGTTGCTGGGCAACAGCAGCATGGACGCAGGAGTGCCACTCAATGCACCCAGCAGGCCACAGTCGAGCATAAAGAGTTTGAAGGAGCCGATATCCTCATGCACCTTCAGCGGCACGCCCAGGGCATTCAGCCGGCTCACCTTATACACCAGTCCAGCATCGATGAGCCACTGTATGGCCAGCTCATAGTCCTTGGCCCGTGCCCCTTGCTTCACCACGCCATAGATAAACTTGCGGTTCTCCTTGGCCAGTTGTGAAGGAATAGAGTTCCACACCTGATTGATGCGTATCACCTGCTCGGCAGGCGCATGCTTTGAGATGTCGCGGCTGTAGGCCGACAGTATCTCGCGCTGTATCTCACGCACAGAATTGGCATCATTGGTCTCCACGAACTTCTCAACAGCCTCGGGCATACCGCCCACCAGATAGTACTCTCGCAGATAGCGCACAAAGGCACTCCTCATGCCAGACACCACCTGCCAGTTTCCCGACCGCATGATGTCGGCCATCTGCGCCTTGCCACGCGCACTGAGAAATTCCTCAAAGGTCATGGGATACATGTTCAGAGTGTTCACCTTCCCCACAGGAAAAGACTCCCCCTGGTGCAGTGTCAGCCCGAGCAATGAGCCCGCCACCGCCACATGGTACTCCCGGGCATTCTCGCAGAAATACTTGAGCGAGGCGATGCCCCTGGGCAACTCCTGTATCTCGTCCAGGATGACGAGCGTCTTGCCTGCCCGCACTGGCACTCCTGTCACCGCGCCTATGGTCAGCAGGATGCGCTCCACATCATAGTCGGGCGCAAATAAGTCCCTCACCATGACATTGTTGTCACAGTTGATATAGGCTACGTTCTCAAACTCCCGACGGCCAAACTCCCTCAGGATATAGGTCTTTCCCACCTGCCTGGCCCCAAGCAGAACCAGGGGTTTCCTGTCGCTTCTGCCCTTCCAGACGACCAGGTCTTGCATGATGGTTCTTTCCATGTCTTTGCGCTTTTTCTGCAAAGATACTCGTTTTCAATATAATAAGCAACCATAACACATTTTTATGAGGGACTTTCAGCCCTGTCACCACACTTTTATGAGGGACTTTTTGGCATGAGGGCACACTTTTATGAGGGAGTTTGTGGGAGTGGAAGTCCACCCACAGCCTCCCGCATGGGTGCGGAGGAGCCCTGGAAGGAGAATCTCGCCCTGCCCCACAAGGGGGCGGAAAATGGCAGTCGCCATGATGGCCTCTCTGGGGTACCTTACCGCGACAAAAAACGGAGCGCGCTGCGTTGACCGACGCAGCACGCTCCGTTTGCCATTGCAGCGGCATGCATCCGCCAATGCAGCGGCATGCATTTTTCACTGCAGCGGCATACCTGCAACACCCCTCCATACTGGGGGTAGGCTGGCAGGGGTCCTAAGTCAAGTCGCTCACTTGCGCTTCTTTGACTTCTTGGCGGCAGGCTGCTTGGCTGCCTGCTTCTCGTCCAGGATGCTCTTCAGCACATTGGGGTCGTTGGTAGTGATGAGGTCCACACCGTCCAGGGCTGCATGATGGCGCAGGTTCTCCTCACCGTCCACCGTCCACACGTTGACCTCCACACCCAGTTGCTTGGCCTCCTGCAGCCACTCGGGGTGATTGGCAAAGACCTTCTCGTTGTAGTCAATGCCTGTGAGCCCCATCTCCTTGACCTGTGCGGGCGAGAGCTCGCCATTGAGGTAAGCCACCTTGGCCTGGGGAGCCAGTTCGTGCAGCCGCTGGCACACCACCTTGCTGAAGGCGATGTACTCGGTCTTCTGCTCCAGGCCCAGGGTCTTGATGAGGTCCAGCACCATATCGACGGCACGCCTGTTACGCGCGTCGTTGCGGTGCGTCTTTATCTCCAGGATGAGCTGGCAGTCCTTCAACTTGGCCCCCTCGGTGAGGTACTGCTGCAGGGTAGGGATGAACTCGCCATTAGCCAGGCGGTGGTTCATGAGTGTGGCAAAGGTGGTGTCCTCGATGCGGATGCCGTCGATGGTGGCGTCGTGGAACACCACGGGCACGCCGTCGGCCGTAATCCACACGTCAAACTCCGAGCCGTAGCAGCCCAGCTGGGCGGCCTTCTGGAGCGAGGCGATGGAGTTCTGGGCACTGCCATCGGTGCGCCAGTAACCACGGTGAGCCACAATCTTGGGCTGTGCAAAGGCCGCGATGCCCAGCATGGCGGCTGCAAGGAGAGTAAGAGTTCTTCTCATTTCAGTTTATATTTAATTAAGATGTCAGCATGTACGGGAGAGGGATGCGCAATGTCTTGAGCAAGCCCCTTCGGACTTACAAAGTTAGGCAAATTTGGGCTACGAAGGTTTCTTTCCAGCCGATGAAATGTCCCGTAAAGGAATAAAAGTGTTAATTTTGCAATAGAGCAAACCTAAATGACTTTGTAATGAGAAAACTATCCTACACACTGCTCGCCGGGCTCCTGCTCGCCGGGCAGACGGCATGGGCAAAGGTGACACTGCCCGTCCATTTCACCAACAACATGGTGCTGCAGCAGCAGAGCACGCTCAAGATCAAGGGCACTGCACACCCGGGCAGCCAGGTCACACTGGTGACAGGCTGGAACAAGAAGGGAGTGACGGCACAGGCCGCACCCACCGATGGCAGTTTCACACTCACCATCCAGACCCCCAAGGGCGGTCTGAAGCCCTACAAGATGACCTTCTCGGACGGCGAGGAGACCACGCTGGACAATGTGCTCGTGGGCGAGGTGTGGCTGGGCAGCGGCCAGAGCAACATGGAGATGCCCCTCAAGGGATGGGGCAAGGTGCTCAACTATGAGGAGGAGATAGCCAATGCCAACTATCCCAACATACGTCTGCTGCAGGTCAAGAAGCGCACGAGCCTGCGCCCGCTGGAGCAGGTGGAGGTCAACATGGACGGATGGCAGGAGTGCTCGCCGCAGTATGCCGAGAACTTCAGCGCGCTCTGCTACTTCTACGCACTGCGCCTGTGGGAGGAGCTGAAGGTGCCCGTGGGCATCATCGATGACGACTGGGGAGGCACGCCTGCCGAGGCCTGGATACGCGCCACCGCACTGGAGGATGTGGTGAAGTTCGGTGACCAGGCACGCAAGATAGTGGCATGCAACTATGACGAGGAGGCCGTGAAGGCTTATTATGAGAGTCTGCCCCAGGACCAGAAGCCCTACATCCAGGACATCCACCACACCAACCACGCCACCGTGCTCTTCAACGCCATGATCAACCCCCTCATCGAGTTCCCCATCAAGGGTGTCATCTGGTACCAGGGGTGCAACAACGTGGGACGCGCGGCCGAGCATGAGGCCCTGTTCCAGACGCTCATCACCGACTGGCGCAAGTGCTGGAACAACCCCACGATGCCCTTCTACTTCGTACAACTGGCCAACTATCTGAAACCAAGCGACCTGCAGCCCGACTCACAGTGGGCATTCCTGCGTGAGTCACAGGCCGACGCGCTGTGCCTGCCCCACACGGGCATGGTGAGCAACATAGACCTGGGCACCGCTGATGACATCCACCCGAAGACGAAGCGCGAGGTGGGCCGACGCATGGCTGCCATCGCCCTCAACCAGACTTACGGCAAGAAGAAGACGGCCTACACCGCACCCATCTATGAGAGCTACACCGTGGAGCCTGACGGGGTACACATACACTTCGCCACTCCCCAAGGCAGCGAGCCACTGGTGCAGGAGGACAATCTGCCAGGCTTCATACTGGCTGGCGCCGACCGCAAGTGGCACGTGGCCAAGGCAAGGGTGCTCTCAGGCAACGAGGTGCTGGTGACCTGCCAGGACGTGAGGGTGCCGCTGGCCGTGCGCTACGGATGGGCTGACAACCCCACCTGCACGCTGCGCACCGCAAGCAACCTGCACGTGGCCCCCTTCCGCACTGACCGCTGGTAAGGAGCCCCCTCCCAACCTCCCCCAAGGGGGAGAAGGGACACGCCGGGACACGGACAAGCCCCCTGCCATTCTCTCACTCTGTTGTGGGAGGTGGCAGGGGGCTTTCCATTTGCCATCCGCTCTTCGCCTGGGGAGGGCGGGCGGCAAGATGTGGCAGGGCATGAATGGGAGAACGTGTATTTATGCGACGAGGGGGAGCCGCTGCTGTTGCGGCTCCCCCTCGTTATTATTATGTGTGTTCCAAGCAGATTACTCTGCGGGCTGGAAGGCCAGGC
>CAVKOT010000182.1:0-5857 GCA_963658045.1 Opitutia bacterium UBA4654 | reverse complement strand
CGTATGTATATATAGGTAATATCATTTCACGTTATATAATAATGTGGCGCAGGCACACGCCACAGGTCCGTCAGGCCCCAGGCCTGCGTCCCGTGCCTCAGATGCCCTTGCGCCTGTCCATCCATCCCTGCAGGATGATGACGGCACTTATCTCGTCCACCAGAGCCTTGTTCTGCCGGGCCTTCCTGCCCAGCCCTCCCTCCAGCATGGTCTGGTGGGCCAGCACGCTGGTGTATCTCTCGTCCCACATGTCCAGGGGGATGTGGGGAAACTGCTTTCTGAGCCTGTCGGCAAAGGCCATCACACGCGGCAGATTGTCACTGTCGCGCCCATTGGTCTGCCTGGGCAGCCCCATCACGAAACGTTCCACCTGCTCGCGTGCCACATACTGGCGCAGGTAGTCCATCAGTTCATGGGTGGCCACGGTGGCCAGCCCCCCCGCTATTATCTGCAAAGGGTCCGTCACAGCCAAGCCGGTGCGACGGACCCCATAGTCTATTGACAAGACCCTTCCCATGCGTTATGCCTCAATGCGGAAGGTGTCCCTGACTACTTCTGATACAGCAGCCATGCGCCAGGATACTGGCCCTCGAGTGTGGAACGGCTCTGTGCGGCCTCACCCTTGGTGTCAAAGCTTGTGGCCACCACACGGTACATGGCACCCTGTGAGGTAGCGGCCTGCACCACGCGGGGGCTGTAGCCCTTGCCTGCGAGAGTGCTGCTCAGGCGGCTGGCATTGGCCTTCACGCCGAAGCTGCCCACCACCACGCTGTAGGCCTTCAGGGGAGCGCCTGACACCAGCTGCACGTTCTCGGTGCGCACGCTCACGTTGCTATAGTCGGTAGCAGGCTTTGTGGTAGTAGTGGTCACAGGAGACACCGTCACATTGGTGGTGTTCTGTGTGGGAGTGGTGGCAGGCGTGGTGGTCTGCGTAGCCTGCGCCTTCTCAAAAGCCTTCTTATAGGCGCTCTCCTTGCTCTTACATGATGTCATCGCCAGCACCATGCAGAGGGCGGTGCCCATCAATAAAGTCTTCTTCATAATTGGAACTTGTTATGTTTGATTTACGTATTATTCCTCTTTCTTTGTCTAATGGCACAAAATTAGTTATTTATTGGTATATCCACAACAGGTTTCGCCTAAAAAAAGTTAACTTTCGGCGTTTTTCATCCCCCATCGCTTTGCGGGGCACGGATAAAGGGGTATATTTGCAAGTAATAAGTTGAACCACTAAAAAAGGAGGAGAATATGAAAGCGTTGAATTTCGTGATTGGCTTCATCAGCGGTGCTGCTATCGGAGCCACGTGTGGACTGCTCTTTGCACCCGAGAAGGGAAGTGACCTGAGAGAGAAGATTGCCGAGGCTCTGCGCAAGCGCGGAATACGCCTCAACAGCAAGGAAATGGCCAACCTTGTGGATGAGATTGCCGAGGAGATCCAGTCGTCAAAGGAGACTGACGAATAAGCCAGCGCATGCCGGGGACTAATCAGGCCGCCAGTGGCGGCCAGGACTTGCACACTCTCACCGAGGAGGTCAGGCGTTATCTGCGGCTGCAGAAGCGTTACCTGGCTCTGGATGCGGTGGAGAAGGTGACAAGGCTGCTCTCGGCAGTGGCCGTGGCTGTGGTGTGCCTCATGCTGGGGGCCATGGTGCTCTTCTTCGCACTCTACGCCCTGGCCGAGTGGGCGGGCTCGCTCCTGGGCAGCACGGCCGCAGGCTTCCTGATTGTGGCAGTGCTGCTGATGGTCCTGGCCATCGTCTTCTACTGCCACAGGCAGCAATGGGTGGTGCAGCCCCTGGCACGACTGATGGCCGGGCTGTTCCTGGATGGCGAGGAAGAGGGAGAGGAGGACTGCGATGAGTAAGTTGGCCGCCAGCCCCGATGTGCTGGGGGCAATACGCAAGCAGAAGCGTCTTCTCCGCAAGGACATAGCCGCCTCGCAAACTCTGATAGCAGACTCCGCGCGTGCCCTGATGGCCCCGGCCGTGTGTGTCGGCCGCAAGGGGCACACCGTGAGCCAGATGGTGAGCCGTGGCATGGCCATATTCGAGGGCGTGCGCATTGGGCTGCGCCTGGTGCGGGCAGCGCGGTCGCTATTCAGGCACGGCAAGCGCAAGTAGCCGCTGCCTCACGATGGGGCAAACAAACAGAAAGTGAGAAGCGAACTCTCTCGCGGGGACACCCGGGGAGGGGAAACTTCTCACTTTTTCCGTTCAATCCCCATCGGCCTCCACATCACCCTTGCCATCTTTACCCCAAACGCCAGGGCGAAATCTGGCGTGGCCGATTGGGCCAGGCACCACATCGGGGCATCACACCAGGGCTGAGTGGTCGGCCAAGGCCTGGGGCCCCATCCATGGCTGCCCATATTATGGACTACCCCACCATCCTCCACTGGAGGAAAGAAGTCCCACGCCCCTCCCCCAAAAGACGCATGCCGCTGCGTAGGCCTACGCAGCGGCATGCGATAAGGAACGCAGCGGCATGTGAAGGGCCATGCAGCGGCATGCGTTTTTTCCCCCTCTCCCCTGGGGAAAGGCGGGGAAGGACTTGCCCGCCCACTTACTACTTGGTCTGATAGTCGATGATGCGGGCTATGGCCCGCTGGCACACGGGGCAGAACTCTGGTGCCTCGTTGATTTTCATGCGGCACTCCTGGCTCGGGCGATAGACCCCATGGGACTGGTAGCCCCCACCCTCATACACGCCCACCTCGGTATAGAGGTTCTTGCCACTGGGCTTGGTGGGCACCTTGGCCTTGCGGGGCATCATGTCGGCCCACTTCGAGGCGAAATCGACCAGCGTGGTCAGGTTAGGCTCCCAGGGCTCGGTGTCGGCCGGGTACATCGTCTCATACTGGTCATCGTAATAATACTCGTCGCCCAGACCGGCAAAGCTGTGCCCAAACTCATGCACCACCACTGGTTTGCTCGTGGGATGATGCGCTGCGGACATCAGATAGCTGTTGTAAATGCCGCCACCGCCATAGTTGTCAGTATTGGCCAGGATGACGATGTGCTCATAGGGGATACCCGCCAGCAGGTCATGCAGACGCTTGAGATGCAACGTGGTCAGGTAGCGGTTGCTGTAGAAGGTGTCAAACTGGCTGTCCGTGGCAGTATGCACCCACAATCCGTCGTGGGGGATGCTCACGCCACTCTCCTCTGATGGTGAGAAGACCGCAATGAAGTTGAAGCGGTCGGCCATCGACTTGAAGGGCTCGTGGGCAAGCAGGGCCCCGATGCTCTCCTGGCAGTCACGGCGGAAGATGTCCATCTCCTCCTCGCGGTAGCCTTCGGCCACAAAGGTCACGTCTATCTTGTCGCGGCTGTCGCCAGAGCGACGCAGATACTCCCAGTGCTGGCTCTCCTGCATGGGACGTATGAGGATGTCCTGGGGATTGACACGGTGGGTCAGGCGGCTGCGCACCTGCCGGTGCGTGTCGGTCAGAGTGACCGTGACATCGACGGGGACACGCGGCATGGGCACGAGGAACACGTTCTCAAAGGACTTGCTTACCTGCGTGGCCTCCTGGGTCGATTGCCACTCCTGGAACAGCGTGCTGAAGGAGTGGCGATAGAGCACGACTCCCGTGGTATCGGTCATGGTTATCTGGCCGTTGCCCTGCAGCAGCAGGCTGTCCATGTTGACCCTGCGCCCATACCACCCGTTGCTCTGCCTCATCTCGTCAAGGTAGATTTGCCGGGCCTTGCTGTCACCGCTGAAGGTGTAGTCGAGCCTGAGCGTGCGGTCCTGGAACCACCGGTCAAACTCCTGGCCATGGCACACGCCAGCCATCCCCATCAGGGCGGCGGCCAGCATGACGGTCACTTTCCTTGCCTGCATGATCATCCCTTCAGTTTGCTCATAAACCGCTCCCTGTCCACCACAAAACGCAGGTGAGAGCCCTCACCCAGCAGGTTGCCAGCCTCATCATGTGCCTCTACATGGAAGGTGAGTTTGCGCCCCTCCACGGCAGTCAGCGTGGCTGTGGCTGTCACCATCGCGCCCACGGGGGTGGGCATCAGGTGGCTGCTGCTGATGTGCCCGCCCACTGTGGTACTGCCCTCGGGCAGTTCAGGGGCCACGGCCAGCATGGCGGCATTCTCCATCAGGGCCAGCATGGCCGGTGTGGCCAGCACGCTGAGGTCACCGCTGCCCATGCTCGCAGCGGTCTTGTTTTCAGTCACCTCCAGGGTGGAGGTGTGCTTGAGTCCTATGTTCATGTGTTCTTGAATAGTTATTCCGAATTAAAAGATATTATCTCATGAGCAGATGTCCGCCTCTCACTCATCACCATCCTCCGGCCATCCTGTGGCTCAGATCCCAAGGCCCACAGGCCACGCGACCCACCACACTCCCTACCAGGATGCGGGAATGCATCCTGCCAGGCCGGACGAAGGGCGATGATGCCCAGTCCTGAGCACCTGCTTACTTATCCTTTATGATAAATGTCCTTGTGGCACAAGGGGGACTTGTCAGTACGGCGGCAGCACACTCACTGCAGGCTGTTGCGCCTAAAGAGCGGGTCCCCCACGTCACTGGGCTGAGTCTCGCAGTCCCCTTCGGGCACAATCTCTATCACCTTGCCTCCACGGTACACCACCAGCGCCAGGCGCGAGCGGCCTGCCCGTGCCCACAGGCGACGGTGGGCCAACTGGATGCCCTCGTCAATCCGACGCTGCATCCTGCGTATCTCCTTGTCCGTCATGCCCGCTGGTCCTCCTCGGCCTGGCCGTATTTCTGCTGGAGGTCACGGAAGTGCGTCTCCTCCAGGATCTCCACGTTCTTGCTCCCGCATCCGCTGGCCACCTTCACGGCAGGGCAGTCGCTGTTGTCATACAGTGCCCAGTAGTCACACACGGGCATGTACAGCTGGAAGAGGTTTTGCAGCCCCGCGTCGTAACGCCTGCGGATGACCTCCACGGGGATGTTGTGTCCGCCCATGCTCACACGTCGCTCGACCCGCCTCACAGCCTGCTCCGGCGTGTCAAGCATGAAGAAGATGAGGGTCACGAAGTAGCCTCTGCGCTGCGCCTGCTGGATGAGCTTGACATAGGAGCGCGTGGCCAATGTGGTCTCGAAGGCGAATGTCTCGCCCTCCTTGAGTAGGTGTATGATGCGGTCTATCATCAGGCGACCGGCCTGGATGGCCACTCCCTCGGGGTTGAACGGTGAGATGCCAGCCGCTATCTCGTCGGCATTGACAAACTCCCTACAGCCAAGCATCTCGGGCAGCATGGTGAATGAGGCGGTGGTCTTGCCCGCCCCGTTGCAGCCCGCGATGATATACAGGTTCATGTTCTTCTGCTCCATATCCTTCATTTTATATAAAGCGTTATCTTTTTGTCTCTGCTTGCGTGCCCTGGCTGGAGTGTCGCCCGACAAGCGTCACGGATTTGTCCCGCCAGCGACGAAGTGCCCGCATGAGCCGCGCGCTCACTTCCTGCGCTTGCGTGGATGCGGTGCAGGCTCTGGCTCGGGGCCCAGCAGGTCGGGGCGGAGCCTCCTGGTGCGCTCCAGGCTCTGCTGCAACTGCCACTCCTTAATCTTGGCCTCGTGGCCGGAGAGCAGGATGTCGGGCACCTTCCAGCCCTTGTAGTCGGCCGGGCGGGTATAGACGGGAGCCTCCAGGAGGTTGTCCTGGAAACTGTCGGAGAGGGCACTCTGCTCGTCGCCGATGGCTCCCGGCAGCACACGCACGATGGCGTCAGCCATCACGGCGGCAGGCAACTCGCCCCCCGTGAGCACATAGTCGCCTATGCTCACCTCCTTGGTGATGAGATGCTCACGTATGCGGTAGTCGATGCCCTTGTAGTGGCCACACAGGATGATGAGGTTGTCACAGAGCGAGAG
>CAVKOT010000181.1:0-5883 GCA_963658045.1 Opitutia bacterium UBA4654 | reverse complement strand
GCCCCGAGGTGCTCATGCCCCTCAAGGGCGTGCTGCCCTACACGGCCTTTCTGATGGCCGCCTTCTCGGCCCTGAGGCTGGCGAAGTTCAACCTCGACGTGCGTCAGAGCACCCAGTTCATCGGTCTGCCCACCCCTGCCAACGCCCTCTTCTGGGGCTCGCTGGTGCTGGGGCAGCACGCCTTCCTCACCTCCCTGCGCTTCAACATCGTGTGGCTCGTGGCCCTCACGCTGCTCTCCTGCTACCTGCTGGTGTGCGAGGTGCCCATGATGGCCCTGAAGTTCAAGGAACTCACCTGGAAGGCCTGCCGCTGGAAGGTGCTCTTCCTCGTGGGCTGCCTCTTCTTCATCCCGCTGGGTTACAGTGCCTTTGCGGCCATCATCGTGTGGTACATCTTCCTGTCGGTGCTGCTGGTCAAGCTGCACCAGTTCTGACGGGAGGGCCTTCTGTTACCCTGGGGGCCATGACTTGAGGCCATGCCCTGGCCCGGGGCACCTTATCCAGTCTCCCCCCCCTCAGAGGCGAAAAAACTATACGCGGCGACATGCGACATCAGGACGCATGCCGCCGCGCTTTTTATTGCATGCCCCTGCGTAGCCTGTTGCATGCCGCTGCGTGAGCCATCGCATGCCCCTGCGGTGGCCAACGCAGCGGCATGCGATATTTGGGGCGGGCTGGTGACGGGGTTGGGCGCACTCGCTTTCCTGCGGGAAAACACGCAAATGGCAGGACAATCACTTTGCGGGTGCTGGAAAGATGCGGGGCTGCTGCAGTTTCCGTCACATGAGGCAGGATAGGGGTGTCTGATGAAGCCACACATTATATATTATACGCGCGCGCATGAGCTGGTTTGTCGGCGCTTTTTGCCTGTTGGTCCGTTGCGCTGTAAAAAATTTGGGGTTTCGGTTTGTTTCCTAATATGAAAAATTGTAAATTTGTGAGTTGCAAGACCTTTTCTGCACCTTTTTGCCATGGTCGTGGGACGATAGTGGGGCAGGGCTGGCAGGAAGGCGTGACAATGGAAGTGAGTACTAACATTATATCTAATTAAAAACTAAAAAGTATGAGAAAAAGACTTCTTAGTCTGTGTCTGATGGCTGTGATGGCAGTCGTGGGCACGTCTGCATGGGCACTCGACCAGAAGGACGGTGTCTATCAGATCAACTCTCTGGAGGACTACCTGGCCTTTGCCTCTCTCGTGAACACCCCTACAGATGGGGGCGGTAACCCTGCGGCCAACGCGGTGCTTAACGCCGACATCGACCTGGGGACGAACGCCACGATGATTGGTACCCAGGCGCCCAACTATTACCAGGGAACCTTTGACGGACAGGGACACACCATCAAGGTGAATGCCTATCCGACGGCGAAGATGTACGGCCTCTTCTACCGCCTGCAGAACACGGCTGAGGTGAGGAACCTGAGGACGGACGTCACCGTGACCACCAGCCAGCCCAAGGCTTCGGGCCTGGCTGCCTACACCCAGGGTGCCTACATCCACAACTGCTATGTGGAGTGTACCATCAACTCGGGTATCGTGGGCGATGGCTCACATGGCGGCGTGGTGGCCGAGGCAGAGCGCGCCACATTCATCGCCGACTGCTTTGTGAAACTCAATGTCACCGGCGTGGGCACGACCAACTGTGGCGGTGTCATCGGATGGGCAACCAACCATGCCACGGTGCAGAACTGCCTGGTCATCAATGAGACCAACATGAGCTCTGTGTCCGGAAGCGCAACCATCTGCCGCAACTCGGACAACCTGCAGAGCGTGGACACCGAGACGTATGCCAAGGGCACGCGTCCCAGCGGTGCCACCTATGGCAACTTCGCCATCGCCAAGTGGGATGACATGAAGGGTGCCACCCTCATGGCCAAGGAGAGCCTCAAGGACGGAGCAGCCTGCTATCAGCTCAACAATGACCAGAGCAAGATTACCTGGACCCAGGAGGTGGGCAAGGACGAGTATCCCCTGCCCGCACCCTTCGGAGGCGGCAAGCAGGTGTATGCCAGCGCCCAGACCGACTGCCACGGACACGTGGCCGAGGGCACCGAGGTGACCTACTCCAACACCGCATCGACGGCAGCCTGCGAGAAGCACGAGCTGGACAAGTACGGTGTGTGCCCCAAGTGCGGATACTATGACTTCAGCCTGTGTCCCAAGGACGACAAGGCCCACAAGATTATCCTCCGCACCCCCGCCGACTTCTATCTGGCCGAGGGTCAGAACCGCATGGCACGCGGCACCTTCTACAACATGGACCTGATGGCCGATGTGGCACTGGAGGGTGACAGCGCGCTCGTGTTCAACAACGACAACTGGTATGGCGGCATCTTTGATGGCCAGGGCCACACCGTGACCATCAACTATACCAACGCTCCCAAGTCAGCCGCCCTCTTCCCCGAACTGCAGGGTGGCGTCAAGAATGTGATCCTGCACGGCTCCATCTCGGGCCCTGCCCAGTACTATGCCTCGGTGGCAGGACACACCCGTGCGGGCAGCACCGTGATCGAGAACGTGTTCAGTGACATCCAGATCGTGTCCTCACACTCGGGCGACGCCACCATCGGCGGTGTCGTGGGCGTGGTGGAGAGCAACACCAAGTTCCGCAATGTCATCTACACAGGCAGCATCAAGGGCGACACACAGGCCGGAACGACCAACTGCGCCGGCCTCTGTGGATGGAGCAGCGGACGCTCCTATATGGACAACTGCGCCTTTACGGGCAACATCACCGACGTGGGCGGCGATGTGTTCGTGGTCAGCCGCAACCCCAACAATGTCACGGCCAACAACTGCTACTATGTGAGCGAGGCTCTGGCTCAGCCCATCAACTTCACTCTGACTCCCGAGGCAGACATCGCCAGCGGCCGACTGGCCTTCCTGCTGAACGGTAGTGTGCAGGGTGCCGAGGCCTTCTATCAGACCATCGGTACCGACGTGGCTCCCATCCCCATCGCTGCCGGCGGACATGCCAAGGTGTATGCATCTGCTCCCTCGTTCCGCTGCGATGGAACGCCTCTGGGCAGCGTCACCTATACCAACGATGCCAGTGGCATCAACATCCCCGACCACAAGTTCAACCACGGTTTCTGTGACGTGTGTGGCGGCATCGACGAGCATTACTTGACTCCCGACGAGAAGGGATGGTTTGACATCAAGAACGGTGCCGAGCTGGCCTGGTGGTCCAACTATGCTGCCAAGGTCAACCTGGGCTGCAGCGCACGCCTGACGGCCGACATCGAGATGAGCGACGTGGACAACGAGCGCTATGCCGCCATCGGCACAGAGCTGGCTCCCTTCTATGGTAACTTTGACGGACAGCATCACCGCATCAGCAACCTGCACATCAACCTGGACGCAATAGGCGTAGGCCTGATCTCCGTGATGAGCAGCGAGCCCAAGAGCCTGGGCGATGACAACGCCGCACGCGCCAAGGATCCCGTGGAGGTGCGCAATGTCATCCTGGACGGCACATGCTCCATCACTGGCCGCGGCTATGTGGGCATCATCGGCATGACCGCTCCCTGGGGTGGCAACGTCCTGGTGCAGAACGTGGGCATGGAGGGTGACGTGACCGCCACCACCAATGCCAATGCCGGCGGTGTGCTGGGCTGCGTGATGAGCAGCGCCTGCAAGATCACCATCGACAACAGTTTCATGGCTGGTAACGTATATGGTAAGACGGAGAACGGATCCTTCTCTGGCTGGCTGGGCAGCTTCGCCACCATCAGCAACTGCTATGCCATCGGCACCGTGGAGAACCCCCAGGGTGTGCTGAAGGACGATGCCGGCAACCCCAAGCCTGCTGATGAGCAGACCACTGACCTCTACTTCGCACGTCCCAACACTGCCACTATCCGCAACTGTTTCGCACGCTACGGAGGCGAGCTCAAGCAGACAATTGACGGCACAGAGACTGTTGTCGTGGCCAAGGTGTCGGCCGAGGACGTGGAGAATGGTAACATGGCCTACCGCGCCAATGGCAACACCAGCGTGGAGCCCAAGTGGTACCAGAACCTGGACGGCGACATCATCGATGAGCATCCCATGCCCATACCCACTCATGGAGTGGTCTTCAAGTTGGCAGAGAAGAACATGTCGGCTTCCAATGACGAGGAACTCCAGACGCTCGTAGAGGCTATCCAGAAGGATGCCGACGAGTATGCTGACGTCACCATGGCCGAGAAGGCTGTGATGGCAGAGTATATCAGCGCGGCTGCAGCACTCTCCGACATGCCCGCCATCAGCGATGTGGCCAAGGCCTACATGACTGACGTGCTCGTGAAGAAGAACAAGGCTGCCGGCAGCGCAGGCAAGTACAAGGCCTACGTGGACGCTATGGACAAGGTGCAGGCCTATCTCGAGACTCATCTCGACTTCGAGGGTGAGGAGCGCGACCTCCTGGCCGACTACTTCGAGAACGCCGAGGCTCCCAGCGAGACTTATCCCCTGGGCGGCTACCTCTACATCACCGAGGAGATGCAGGCTCCCTCTGACTCACTGGCCAAGGAGATTACACGTGTCAACGATGCCCTGCAGAGTGCCATCAAGCATGGCTATATCGCAGGCACCGACGTGACCGCCATGTTCGCCAACACCGACTTCGCCAACGGCGAGAATGGCTGGGAGGTGAAGAAGGGCGGCATAGGCAAGACCACGTATACCATTGACGGCAAGTCCGTGACTGGCGCAGAGCGCTGGGCTGGCGACCTGGACATCTCGCAGACAGTTGAGGGACTGCGTCCTGGATACTACAAGATGGAGGTGACAGGCGCAATACGTCCCAGCAATGACCGCTATGGCTACAACTACCTTGCCACTCTGGATGCCAACGGAACGGCCAACTACTTCATGGCCGACATCGAGGACCCCATCAGTTATGATGATGCCAAGGACGGCGTGAACTGCAACATTCACGGCGATACCTCTGACCTGGCCATCTTCGAGAACAAGACAAGCAACGCTGAAGAGGGTGGCGACACCATCGCCTTCGTGATGCACGGACAGCTCAGCCTGGCTACGGTTATCAGCGCAGGCACACGCTACAAGAACTACACCATCGGTCACGTGGGCGAGGATGGCAAACTCACCATCCACCTGCGCCAGGACAAGAGTGGGTATGACAGCGACTGGTTCGGCTTCGGAAACATTCGCCTCACCTACTGCGGTGACGTGGAGACCGAGCAGACGACCGCTGCCCTGCAGGATGTGCTCAATGGGCAGCTGGCACGTGCCAACACTATCCTGGATGAGGAGAAGTATGTGCCCGACTTCGATCATTTCCGCAAGGCTCCCAGTTTCCCCGCGACTCTGCGGTCGGCACTTGCCGCAGCGGTGAACGAGGCTGAGGACGCTGCCGACAACGAGGCCAAGGCGGCTGCCATCGAGAAGTTCTCTGACCTCTTCCTGCAGTTGCGCGAGGCCAAGGCTGCCTATGCCGACATGGCTTGTGTGGCCGAAGCCGTGGCCGATGCTGCGGGCTTCGTGTCCGACGAACTCGCGGATGGAGTGTATGAGGATATAGACGAGCAGCGCGCGGTCATCATCGACAAGAACCTGAGCGGAGAGTACTCCGTGGAGGAGGCTAAGTCGCTGAGCATGTTCAACACAGAGCTGATCGCTCCCTTCATGCCCGAGACCAGCGGTGACACCCTGCTGCTTGCCAGCCGCAAGCAGATGGCTTACTTCTCGGCTTATGTGGCTCATGTCAACAATGCCGTGCAGGCACAGTTGGTGGACGACATCAATAACTTCACCGCCAGCATGGTTGTCGCCAACTATCATGGCAAGCTGGACGGCAACTTCCACACCCTGAATGTCAACATCGAGAAGGGTGAGAATGATAACGATGCCGCTCCATTCAGCACCCTGTATGGCAC
>CAVKOT010000180.1:0-5938 GCA_963658045.1 Opitutia bacterium UBA4654 | reverse complement strand
TGCTCAAGAACCTCTCCCGCCTGGACAGGCGTCCCCAGGCCTTGAAGGAGAGGATTTTTACCAAGCTCTTCGAGGAGGCGGAGATAGCCCGCTTCAACCCCATAGAGCTCAGACAGTACGAGGACAGCCTGAAGGTTTACCGCGACCTGAACAACTCCCTTAGGACTGCGCTCAACCAAGGTATTGAGCAGGGCTTGGAGCAAGGGCGCAAGCAGGGGTTGGAGCAAGGACTCAAACAAGGTCGTGAGCAGGGAATAGAGCAGGGACTGGAGCAAGGTCGCAGTGAGGAGCGAACTGCTATAGTGCGCAGGATGCTCACGGCCGGCATGAGTGTGGAGTCCATTTCCCAGGTGACGGGACTTCCTGTGGAGGACGTGCTTGCGCAAGCGTCCCTTTGAGGACTACTCAGAACTGCTTTTGAGAGAAGGCCACGCCTTCCTCGCATCTTATTGGCGACCCCAAGGAAGGCTCGGTACTTCCTGGATTGTTATGGGTGGCTTTTAGGGCGCGTGAGATGGACTTTTCCCGATGAAACCGCATGTTTTGAGAGAAATAGTGGTCAAGGAAACCTTTTCTTACCGAAAGGACAGGTGCCAATGCGCCTGCGCGTACTAAATTTGCACCCGATTAAAATTACAGACTTCTTTTATCCAAATGACGAAGAAACTTTATCTTCTCCTCCCGCTTGTGGCTGTGTGTGCGTTCTCGTCGTGCATTAGCGACGAGCCGATGAACACTGAGTGTGACATCGAGCAGGCATCGTTGCATCTGAGTGACCCAAGTCAGATGTTCTACCACGACTATGATACTTTGCAGATGGTACCCTCTGCCACTGACAGCATACGCTTTACGGCACGCAGTCATGCGCACATTGGCCAGTTGCCACTCACGCTGCGCATTACCGACAAAGCAAAGGCCTATGTCGTGGGACAGGATGGTAGCGAGACCCTCTTCCGTAATGGTATGGACGTGGATTTCTCCAGTGGACAGGCTGTACAGGTGAAGGTCGTGAGTGAGGATGGAGCATGGAACAGACTCTATCGCATCAGCGTGGTCAATGATGTGCCCAGCGAGGGTGACATGGACTTTGACTTTGCCGAGTACAGGCTCGATGCAAGCGGCAAGTATTATGTGTGGCCGGTGACCGATCCTGCCATGGCAGGAGCATTCTATGACGCGGAATGGAAAAATGGCAATCCTGGTTACCGGTTGAGCAAGAAGAGCGCCAAGCCCCTGGAATATCCCACCACACCAGTTGAGGGCGGTGGTCCCGATGGACAGGACTGCGTCAAACTGGAGACCATGGACACTGGGGCCTTTGGCAAGATGGTGGATATGCGCATCGCCAGCGGAAGTATGTTCAACGGGTCGTTTGATGTGGGCAGCGCGCTGACCAATGCACGCAAGGCCACTCTCTTTGGTTGTCCCTTCCGCCACAAACCAGAGCGACTTATCTGCTGGCTTAGGTTTGAGCAGGGTGCGTTCTTCCAGGACAAGGCGGCTGTGGAGGTTCCTGGAGTGGTTGACGAGCCAGACGCTTACGCCGTGGTTTACCGTAACCAGGATGAGGAAGGGCACCGTGTGCAGCTTGATGGTGATGACGTGCTCTCAAGTCCATACATCGTGGGCATGGGACGACTGGCTCATCGCAAGAACGAGGATGGCTCGGACCAACTCACCGACCAGCCTATACACGGGCTCAATGCCGACTGGCAACGTGTCGAACTGCCTGTTACCTATACCGAGGAACTGGACCCTGTCCTGCTGGCCAACAACGGCTACAGCCTGGTTATCGGCTTTGCCAGCAGTTGGCAGGGAGCCTACTTCCAGGGCGCGGTGGGTGCAAAACTGTTCATTGCCAACGTCTCGTTGGTGTGCGAATAGGAGACGAAAAGATATGTTTTATGACAGAAAGAATTGACAGATGAGATACACAAGACTGGTCCTGCTGGTTATGACGCTGGCAGGGTTTACCATGGCGCATGCCACAGATGATGCCTGGCAGAAATGGGCACCCACCTCGGGAGAGCGTGGCACAGGCCTGATAGCCCGTGTGGGTTACACTTTAGGAGGCACGACCCCCCTGCCCCTGCCCCCAGAAGTGCGCAGCATTGATGCATTCCAGCCCAAGGGCGGAGTCACACTGGGAGTTGATGGCTACAAGATGTTCACACGCAGATGGGGACTCTCGCTGGGCTGGCACTTCTTCTACGAGGGATTTCACACCAGTGCCGATGTCAAGAACTACCGCATGTCCATCACCATGGACCAGAACACACTTTCGGGCTACTTCACAGGCAAGGATATCACCAACACCGAGATGTGGGGCATGACCTTCCCGCTGATGGCCACCTTTGCCATCTCACCGCGCTGGAATGTGAGTGCGGGCCCCTACTTCAGCACCTATTTCCACCAGACTTTCTCGGGCAAGGTGTATGACAACAAGGAGGGCGTGGGCTACCTGCGTGTTGATACCCCCACGGGTGAGAAGGTCAACATCGACCGCAGTAATCCTGCCACCTACAACTTTGCCGAGCACATGCTGCAGTGGAATGGCGGTGTGGAGTTGTGCTTCGACTGGAAGGCCATGCAGCACATGAACGTCTTTGGCAAGGTCGATTGGGGACTCTCCAATATCTGGGAGAGTAATTTCGAGGCTGTGGCCTTCAAGATGTATCCCCTGTATGCCACCTTTGGCGTGGCCTATCGTTACTGATGTCAGATGCTTGCTAAGATGACCATAAGTGCCCTTCGTGCTGCATTGCTCCTTGCTGTCTTACTGGCTGTTCTTTCTCCAGTCGGGCTTTGTGCCAAGGAGGGTACGCCAGTCTCATGCTCTGTGCCTGAGACTCAAATGCAGCGGGCCGACTCGCTTTCCTTGCATCCAACCGAGGATTTTGTTCGCGCTTATGTGGTCGTAGCCTCACGTGGTGAGGTGCTGTACTCGGCTCTGGGACATGCCGCACTTCGTCTGGAGTGTCCTGCCTATGGCCTCGACTATATATATAGTTATGAGGGTGAGGACACCCGCGACAATATTCTGCGTTTTTTTGCCGGCAAACTCCAGATGAGGGTGAGTGCCGTGCCCACCCAGGAGTATCTGCGTCCCTACATGAGGGAGGGCAGGGGAGCCGTGGCCTATGAACTGAACCTGCCCATCAGGGTGAAGCAGCGGCTGTGGCAGCAGATGGACGAGCGTGCGCTCATGCCTGCCGTGCCCTATGACTACATGAACCGCGGCTGTGCCATATCGCTGTCCCACTGGATACGCGAGGCCGTGGATGCCGACAGTCTCGTGTTCGCGCCCTGGCCAGAGAAGTTCTGGCGCACCAGGAAGGAGATGGGAAGCGACTCCTTGCACAACGAGTGGGTCAACTTTGTGTTGGCCACCATCACATCGGGCGATGCGGAATATACCGACATTCCCTATGCGGAGCGCATCACGGTGCCTACGGAGTTGGTGGAGGTGTTGCAAGGGGCGACCGCCTATGGGCGCCCCCTGCTGGCGGCCAAGCCTGTTGTGCTGCTGCGTCAGCAGCGTGAGGTGAGCGAGCCGCGCTTTACTCCATTGCATGTCGCCCTGCTCCTCCTGCTGCTGGCTCTGTGCAACCTGCGTTTCCATTGCCGTTATGTGCGTTGGCTGCTATGGGGAGTCCAGTTTCTTGCGAGCCTGTTCATCACCTACCTGGTGGTATTCTCGGAACTTCCCTGCACGCAATGGAACTGGCTGATAATCCCATTCAACCCACTTGTGGTGCCGCTGTGGCGCTGGCGCAAGCACAAGCACATCTGCATTCCCTATGCGATGGTGTGTGTGCTGTGGGTGGCGGGCATGATTGTCAATCCGCACCGCATAGTCATCCCTGCCCATTATGTCCTGGTGATGGCTATCGCGCTTGCTTCCCTTGAGGCTTGGCCGGGTTGGAACAAGTGGACGAGAGGCTTAAATGTCAGGACAAAGGGCTGATTTTTCGGTAAAATGGGCTTCTTGTACCTGTTTGGCTCGTGCGTGAGGGATATAGAATATAATTTTGTGATTTCAAAGTTCTGCACTGGCAGGGCTCGCCCCTTTGCTTCTCCACATGATGGGGAGGTAGAATAGCGGGCTTGTAGGCAAGGAATATTTCATCAATAAACAATGCAATATGAAACAAACAAACATCATTTGTAAGTATTTTGGCTTGCTGCTCGTCTTCCTGACGCTGGGAAGTGCGCCCGCAATGGGGGGAGGCAACAAAAACTTTTTCTCAAAGGTTAACACGACTGCCGTGGGTGCAGGCAAGGTGTATGTGAGTGACAAGGAGGAGGCAGTGACTGACGAACAGTATGGGACTGAGGCCTCTAAAGAACAAACGTCAAATGCAAAGGAGCCTGCTGAGGTTACCTATTATCTCTATGCAAAGGCAGACAATGCCAACACGAAGTTCGAAGGCTGGTTTGACAATGCCGAGTGTGCTGGTGAGGCTCTTGCGATGACATCTATGTATAAGCTGACGTTTATGGCAGAATCAGAATCAGAGAGTGAGCCGACGGAGAACAGTTACTTCGCCAAGTTCACCACCTACGACAAGCTCTTGGTATATGAGGAGGACTTTCACGAATACATCACCATCAACGAGGAGGGCAAGAAGGTGGTGGCACCGCAGGTAGTGCCTGCTGATGCCACTATAGAAGGTGGCTTCACTTATACCTCCAGCAATACCAATGTAGCGGAGATTGCTGCCGATGGCACGATTGCCGCGAAGAAGAATGGTACAGTCACCATCACCGCCACTGCCGATGGAATGAGTGCCTCTTACCTGTTGACTGTCATTGATGATGTAAATGCTGGTGTCAGCCAGATAGGCAATGGCGACTTTGAGGACTGGCGCTGTGTGAACGACACCAACCATGCTCCCGCCAACTGGAACTCCTTTGAGACGGCTGAGGGCCCGCTCGTGTCCATGGTGAATAAGCAGCAGGTAAGCCAGGTCCTGGGCGGACGTCCAGGCAGTGATGGTATCTATTGCGTGGATATATATTCAAGAAATGTGTTTGGCTCGATCATTGCCCAGGGCAACCTGACGCTGGGTTGCATCAATGCTGGTGGTATGAGCGCTACGGATGCGGGCAACCACAATTTCTCCAAGATTGAGGATCCCCTGAAGAGCGAGACCATTGCCAGGGTTCCCTCGGCACTGAAGGTGTGGGTGAAGTTCGTGCCTGGGGCTGAAAATGCAGCGCATCCCAATGCCCGTGTGGCCGCCACTGTGCACGACGCATATAACTATATCACACACGGTGACAAGAAGAATGACAACGCGGCCAACAAGGCACACGCTATTGCACAGGCCGAGCAGAACTTCCCCGCATGTGACTGGACGCAACTTACCATCCCCTTCACACGCACGGGCAACATGACCAGCGGACAGATGTACATCAATGTCAACATCTCCACCAATGCCGATCCCGGAGAGGGCCAGGCAGGCGACCACCTGTATATCGACGACATCGAACTCGTGTATGACGCTCCCAAGCCTGTGACCTATGACAAGTATATTGCTGTTACCGTCAATAACACGGCATGCCCGCCTGTGCAGGCTCCCATCGACGTGACCTACAATGACAACAACACCATCGACTTCAACCTCCGCAACTTCGCGCTTGAGGCCGAGGGCGAGAGCCTGGATGTGGGCAACATCACACTCCCTGGCCTGGCCGTGAGTGATGAGGGCGACTTCAGTTTTGATGGCAACATCAAGATTGAGAATGGCGACAAGGAAGGCGTTGACATGTGGCTTGGCCCTCAGCTGGGCGATATTCCTGCCAAGTTGAAGGGCAATATCCGCAACGATTACTTCCATGTGGATATTGACATCAACATCGGCTACCCCGTGGTCGTAGAGGTGGGTGACCTGGCAAGCACCACTATCGAGGCTGCCGACACACTGTACACCAC
>CAVKOT010000179.1:0-5945 GCA_963658045.1 Opitutia bacterium UBA4654 | reverse complement strand
GGTGAAATAAGAACAAAACATCCGCTTATAGATTATATCATTTAATTTTGAACAGCTACTTATAATGAATACAAGACTATTCCGCAAGCGACGTTCCTTGCTCATGTCCTTGCTCGCCCTGCTGCCTGCCATGGCATTCGCCATGCCAGCCAAGAGGGGTGTCATCACTTACACCATGCCTGATGGCGAGACGCTGGAGGTGCAGATGTATGGCGATGAGTTCCACCATTACTATACCACCACCGACGGGTATGTGCTCCTGCGTGCCGATGACGGCACCTTCACATACGCCCGCACCGAGAACTCCCGCTTGCTCGACACACATGTGCGCGCCACCAACGTGAGCCGCCGCACCAGCGAGGTGAAGGCAATGCTGCGCAACATTGACCGTGCCGCGTCAGTGGAGGCCGAGTCACTCGTCCGCAAGCAGAGCGCGAGGAGGCGTGCCCCCCGCTTCAAGGCTTCGGCCACGAACAACTACGAGAGCCGCCTGAGCGCATTCCCCAAGACAGGCTCGCCGCGTGCGCTTGTCCTCCTGGTGCAGTTCTCTGACAAGAAGTTTACCCTGCCCAACCCTTACCAGGCATTTGAGAACCAGCTCAACCAGAAGGGCTATAGCGAGAGCGGGGCCACTGGCAGCATCCTGGACTACTTCACAGCCAGTTCCAATGGACAGTTCACCCCGCAGTTTGACCTCTATGGCCCGGTCACGCTCTCGCGTCCCATGAGTTACTATGGCGGCAACGACCAGAGCGGCAACGACCTGCATCCCGCCGACATGGTGACTGAGGCCTGCGCCCTGCTTGATGACCAGATAGACTTCTCGGTGTATGACAATGACCATGACGGCGTGGTCGATAACGTCTATATCTTCTATGCCGGCTATGGCGAGGCCGACGGTGGCCCGGCCGCATCCATCTGGCCGCACTCGTGGGACCTGAGCGAGGCTTTCAGCCAGACCTTCACCTTTGATGGCGTGAGCCTCAACCATTATGCCTGTTCCAATGAGTTGCGGGACGGCCAGGGCTCCATCGTGGCGGGCATAGGCTCCTTCTGTCACGAGTTTGGCCATGTGCTGGGCCTGCCCGACCTTTACTCCACCAACTACTCCTCGGCCTTCACCCCGGGCAACTGGTCGATTATGGACCATGGCAGCTATAACAACCAGACCCGCACGCCGCCCATGTACACCGCCTATGAGCGTTACTGCATGAACTGGGTGTCACCCACCATCCTCGAGGACCCCTGCAACGTGACCATGCGCAGTGCCACACACATCGGGCATTACGATGACGTGTATCTGATCAAGACTCCCAAGGACACCGAGTATTACCTCCTGGAGAACCGCCAGCAGCAGGGCTGGGACACCTATATCCCCTCGCATGGCATGCTCGTGTGGCACATTGACTTCGTGCCCGATGTGTGGAACATGAACATCTGCAACGTGAGCAAGCAGTACATTGACATCGTGGAGGCCGACAATGATGCCTCGTCCTACTCCATCGAGGGAGACCCCTTCCCGGGGTCGGCCAATGTGACCTCGTTCACCGATGAGACAGTCCCCTCGATGAAGACGTGGAACAATGAGAAACTCTATGCTCCCATTACAGAGATCAAGGAGCAGAACGGCATCATCTCATTCATGTTCAAGGGCGGGCAGGACATCTTTGACCCTGTGGTGGCCAATGCGCCCACCGATGTCAGGGCCGGCAGCTTTACCGCCTCGTGGAACCGGGTGAATGCGGCCACGGGCTATCTGCTCACCGTCTATAAGGTGCTCCCTGACGGCAGCACACAACTGGATGCCGACTATGACAAGATAGAGGTGGGCAACGTGGACTCCTACAAGGTGACGGGCCTGACCCCCGAGACCAAGTATGCCTATGAGCTGCGTGCCACCAATGGCAAGTTCTTCTCCAAGGCATCCAACCTCGTGACCCTCACCACCCTGGAGCCCACCATCGACTTCAAGAGGGTGGAGGTGCTCTCGCCCAGCGACATCAGCGCCACCTCCTTTGTGGCCCACTGGAGGCCGCTGGATGAGGCCGAGTACTATTCCATCAATGTCTATACCTTGCAGCTCGGCACTCCTTTCAGCAACAAGGTCGATTTCACGGGCAGTGCCCTGGCCGAGGGTTGGGCATCGGACAGCAAGACCTATGACAGCCGTGCGGCCTACAGCGTGACGGCTCCCTCGCTCCGGCTGGCCGACGAGCAGTATCTGCAGTCGCCCGCATTCAGCCAGGATGTGCGTGGACTCTCGTTCTGGTATCGCGGCAACACGTCCAACACGGGCAACTCCATCATCATCTATGGACTCTCCCAGAACGGCTGGACTGAGATTGACAGGGTCGCGCCGGTGAGGAACACGGCGGGAGGCATCACGTATGAGAACAACAGCATCCCCGCTGGATATTCCCAGGTGCGGATTGCCTTCGCCCGCCAATCCACAGGTTATGTGTATGTGGATGACGTGACCGTCTATTATGGCGGTAACAAGGAGGAACTGCCACTGGCGCAATACAAGGACCACAGGGTGGGCAGTGCGTCCTCCTTCCGCGTCGAGGGCCTTGTGCCAGGCACCACCTACAGTTATTCCGTCTATGCCCACAGTGACGACCTGCGCTCCATCGAGTCCCAGCGTATGGGCGTGACACTTCCCTTGTCCAGCGGCCTTGACGACCTGTCCGCAGCCTTTGGCAGGGTGGTGGCCTGTGAGGGAGGATTCAGGATTACCAGTGACTTCCGCGAGGAGGTGAGGGTGTATGACACCATGGGCCGCCTGGTGGATTCCTTCTGGAAGGAAAGCGGCACAGTCACGCACCGCATCCATCATCGTGGCCTGCTCGTGGTGGTGAGCCGCGACGGGGCTGCAAAGGTGCTGCTGCGGTAGGGCTTGCCCGCGTCACCGGCCTGTGTCTGGTGACACCACACATGCGAGAGGGGGACTTCCGATTGGTTCGGGAGTCCCCCTCTCTGCATTGCGCTCCTTACCCCAAGCCGTTGGAAATGCCTCTCATGCGAACGGAACAGGCGGGTGAGGGAGCCGGGGCAGCGGGCTTGCATGCGGGGTGCAGTGGGCCTGTGGAAACTGGCCTTCCACTTGCTCCACCGTCCAACCCAAGGCTGGACGGTTACAGAAGCCTGCTTACTTTGCCAAGTAATGTACTTGCGTTGACCGTCCAGCCTTGGGCTGGACGGTGAGTGAGTCCCCCTCTCCTGCCCATGGCCTTCCCTGATGAGGCTGACGAGGCTGGCTGCCAGTGGGGGAGTGAGGCACTTGCTGCCCTGGGGCTCTTGCCTGGCAACTGGGGGACAAGCAAAAGGGCTGGATACCCTGTGAGGTATCCAGCCCTGAGTCTTCACTTGTGCCCACTCCCCATGGGGGGAGGGGAAGAGATCACTTGACCATCTTCTTGCCGTCCATGATGTAGATGCCTCGTGAGGCGGGGCGGGTTACCCTGCGTCCTGAGAGGTCATAGAGGGTGCCCCCGGCACGCTGGCCCTGGCCCACAGGCTGGATGGCGGTGGCATTGTCAGTATGCTCGGGCACATCCGACATCGAGCCCTTGAGCCTGCGGTACAGTTGTGCCACCTGCGAGGCATTGAGCGGCTGGCCGTAGATGCGGGCAATGGCGATGTCGCCCGTGAGGCTGGCGCTGCCCTGGTCCTCGGGTGCGAGGTCACAGCCGATGCCGTACCACTGGCGTGGCACTCCCACTGGCCACTTGAAACTGCCTGTGGCACTGGCCGAACTGATGAGCCGTCCGTCAATGTAGAGTTTCACCTCGGCACCGTCCCACACACCCACCAGGTGGGCCCACTCGTCCTTGACAGGCGCGGTGCCCGAGTAGGCATCCCGGTAGCCGCCGCCCACATGGGCCTCGAAGCACCACTGGCCGTTATAGACCAGCATGCCCATTCCGCCATTCTCCTCTGACCCGAATGCCGTACACCAGCGTCCCGGCACTGCGTCACCCTCCCAGTGCGGGCGTGCCAGCACCTCCAGGGTCAGCCCCTCGTCCAGTCCCTGGCGCAGGGCATCGGACACGTTCACCACAAAGTTGTCCTTGGCCACGGCTCCCCACTCGTTGGCCGCGCCGCAGAACACGTTCATGCCCAGCACGGGACTCTCGACCACCTTGGGCGCGCCCATGGCCTCCACCACGTTTTGGGCGGCAGAGATGTCGGTGGCAGTGCCGTCATTCTGGAACACGATGTCCATGAGGTCGGCAGCGGGCACCTCCACGTTGAGCTTGTTCATCTTGTCGAAGAGTTCCTGTCCCAGGCCCATGGCCCTGTCAGTGGAGTATGCGCCCTCGCTCCATCCGTTCCAGGCATCGTCACACAGTTGCTGCAGTTCGTCGGCCAGGTCGGGATAGTCATCGATGCGGGCGGCAAAGTTCTCCAGTTCCGTGGCACACTGGGTGTAGGCCTTGCGGCACTTGTATATCTCGCTGAAGAGCGTGGAGAACCTGCCGAGCAGGGCATACTTCTCCTCGCCAGTGCTGGCCGATGAGGCAGCCTCGACACAGGCGCGCAGCTCACGGCGCAGTGAGTCGGCATAGTTGGGATAGATGGTGTAGTTGCGTCCCCAGGCATCCCCCTCGTACTTGAGGGTCGTGGCGGCCCTGGCCAGTGCGCAGTGCATCACGCTGTCCATGGCCTGTGTGGCCTCGTCCATCGTGCCGAGGTAGAAGAGGCGCGTGTTGGCAAAGGCGAGCCAGTCGTCATTGCGCCCGCTGCCATCCATGCGTATGCCCAGGCACAGCGTGCCATCTGTCACGTTCACCAGCACACGGTTGAGGTAGCGTCCGCCCCTGCACATGGCTATGGTCGCCCCACCCCTGCTGTAGGGGATGCGGTACAGGCCGTCCACGATGCGGTCGGTGGAGTGGCAGTTCTCGTTCTCGCGTGCGCTGTCCTCGGGCAGGGCATCCTCCATCGGTGCCATCACGGGCATCTCCATGTCGCCAGCGAAGATGGCGGCCGTGTAATAGGTGCAGTAGTTATCGTCGCCCACCATGTCCATGGCGTTCATGTCGAGCTCATAGATGCCGTTGGTGAGGCCGGTGACGGTCTGCTGGCAAACCTTGCCATTGTGCCCCCAGTATTGTGCTCCAGGCGGGAATGAGCCGTCGCTGTAGTCAGTGGGTGGTGTGCCGTCCCATCCCTCGCGTCCCTGGCTGAAGTCAGGGTTCTGCAGCAGCATGGTCACCTCTGTGCCTGCGGGTGTGCTCGATGACATGGCCAGCAGTAACTGGTCGCTCATGTACTGTATCTCGCGGGCGATGGCCTCAGTGTCAAGGGTGAAGTTGGCTGAGATGTAGGGGTAAGAGCCGTTGGGCAACTGCTCGTTGGGCTCTACCTCCTCCTCCAGGTAGGTGCGCAGGAGTTGTGCTGCCTCGCTGGTCAGTCCCTCCAACTTCTCCAGTGTGGCCTGGGCTGCCTGGGCATAGGCGGCATAGGCATCCTGGTTGGCCCGTATGGCCAGCAGGTCAGCCTGCACCAGTGCGTCCGTGGCCGCGAGTTCGTCCAGGCTCTTGCATGTGGCAGCCTGCAGGGCATGCTGTCGCAGGGCATCCACCAGTGGCTTGTGGGCCTCGGCATTGTCATCGGCCGCCTCCTGGAAGTGGCGTGCGTAGGCCGCACAGGCTGTGGCCAGGCTCTGCTCGTCGGTGATGCAGAGGTAGGGGTCGCTCACTCCCAGTACCACACCATGGCTCTGGTCCAGGGTGGGAGCGGGGTCTGTGTCGAGTGTCTGCCGCCAGGAGAGTGAGGCCAGGCTCGACCCATTCAGTCGCCAGCACACCTCGCCGCTGGCCAATTGCTCCTCGTCGGCCAGGGTGGCTGTCTCGTTGGTCTCGCCGAACTGGGTCGTGTAGTAGCAGTTATCCAGGGACACCTTACCAGGATTGCGGGCAAATACAGCCGATTTCTCCTCC
>CAVKOT010000178.1:0-5995 GCA_963658045.1 Opitutia bacterium UBA4654 | reverse complement strand
CAAAGATGATTTTTAGGCTTTTTTTTCATACTTTTGCAAAAAGAAGAGAATTAACATCCTAAAGTTATCAGCATGGATCCAAACAATCATCTGGTCATCATGGCTGGCGGTGTCGGGAGCCGCTTCTGGCCATTGAGCACAAGCGACACCCCCAAGCAGTTTGTAGATGTACTGGGCTGCGGCCGCACGCTGCTGCAGTTGACATTTGACAGGTTTGAGGGAGTGGTTGACCCCGCCAATGTGTGGGTAGCCACGAGCAAGGCGTATGCCCCCCTCGTGCACAGCCAGTTGCCCGAGATTCCCCAGGGAAACATCCTATGTGAGCCATGCCGCCGCAACACGGCTCCCTGCATCGCCTATGTATGCTGGCACATCAAGTCCCAGAATCCCAAGGCCAACATCGTGGTGTCACCCAGCGACCACCTGGTGACCAACCCCGCAGAGTTCCGCAGGGTCGTCACCACAGGTCTGCGGTTTGTGGCCGAGACGGATGCCATCGTGACCCTCGGCATGAAGCCCAACCGCCCAGAGACAGGTTACGGCTACATCCAGGCCGACCTCTCGGTGCCCTCGGCACGCAACAGGGAGATGTACCGGGTGGACTCCTTCCGCGAGAAGCCCGACCTGGACACGGCCAAGAAGTATATCAAGCAGGGCAATTTCTATTGGAACTCTGGCATATTCATCTGGAACGTGAACACCATCGTCAATGCTTTCCGCGTCTATCAGCCCACCATCTCGGAGATATTCGAGGGGCTCCTGCCCGTCTATGGGACCGCACAGGAGCAGGCTGCCATCGACGAGGCATTCCCGCGCTGCGAGAACATCTCGGTCGATTACGCCATACTGGAGAAGGCCGAGGAGATATTCGTGTGCCCCGCCCAGTTCGGATGGAGTGACCTGGGCACCTGGGGCTCGCTGCTGCTCAACAGCCAGCGTGACGCACACGGCAACGCCACCGTGGGCCAGTCGGTGCACCTGCACGAGACCTCGGACTGCATCGTGCATGTGCCCGAGGCCAAGAAGGTGGTGATACAGGGACTGGACGGCTACATCGTGGCCGAGCGTGACGGAAACCTGCTGGTGTGCAAGCTCAGCGAGGAGCAGCGCATACGCGAGTTCTGCAACGAGTGAGCCACGACACGGCACACCGCAAGCCAACTATCGACACATTATATATCCAATGGAGAAGAAGAATATCGCCCTCATCACCGGAGTGACTGGCCAGGACGGCTCCTACCTGAGCGAACTGCTGCTGGAGAAGGGTTATGAGGTGCATGGAATTATCCGCCGCTCGTCAGTGGACTTCCGGCAACGCATCGCGCACCTGGAGGGAAAGCCACACTTCCACCTTCACTATGCTGACATGACCGACTCCATGTCACTGGTCAAACTGGTGGGCAAGGTGATGCCTACCGAAATATATAACCTGGCGGCACAGAGCCATGTGCAGGTGAGTTTCGACGCGCCGGAGTTCACAGCCGATGTGGATGCCGTGGGAGTGCTGCGCATCCTGGAGGCCGTGCGCACCAACCACCTGGAGAACCAGTGCCGCATCTACCAGGCATCCACCAGCGAGCTCTATGGCAAGGTGGAGGAGGTGCCGCAGAATGAGGACACGCCCTTCCATCCCTACAGCCCCTATGCCGTGGCCAAACTCTATGGCTACTGGATAGTGAAGGAGTACCGCGATGCCTATGGCATGTTCTGCTGCTCGGGCATCCTGTTCAACCACGAGAGCGAGCGCCGTGGCGAGACCTTCGTGACACGCAAGATCACCCTGGCTGCCGCGCGCATCGCACAGGGCAAGCAGGACAAGCTCTACCTGGGCAACCTCTCCTCGCTGCGCGACTGGGGCTATGCCAAGGATTATGTGGAGTGTATGTGGCTCATCCTGCAGCAGGAGCAGCCCGAGGACTTCGTGATTGCCACAGGCGTGCAGCACAGTGTGAGGGAATTCTGCTACTATGCCTTCAAGCACGCAGGCATCGAACTGGAGTTCCAGGGCGAGGGTCTGGACGAGAAGGGAATAGACAAGGCCACAGGGCGCGTGCTGGTGGAGGTGAGCGAGGACTTCTATCGCCCCACTGACGTGGTGAACCTGTGGGGCGACCCCACCAAGGCAAAGACCAAGCTGGGATGGGACCCGCTCAAGAAGACAACCTTTGAGCAACTGGTGGCCATCATGGTCAAGCATGACATGGAACAGGTGGCGGCCGACCACGTGGCACAGGTGATGCGCGTGAACCTGGCCGAGTACCTGGAGAAGGGACTGGTAAAATAAGGCGGAGGAGAAGCAATGCTGGACAAGAGCACGAAAATCTATGTGGCAGGACACCACGGACTGGTGGGGTCGGCCATCTGGAACAATCTCAGGCAGCGCGGCTATGACAACCTCATAGGACGCAGCCACAGGGAACTGGACCTGCTGGACCCCGTGGCCGTGCGGGAGTTTTTCGACCAGGAGCAACCCCAAGCCGTGGTGCTGGCCGCCGCGCACGTGGGGGGCATCATGGCCAATCTGCAGTACCGCGCTGACTTTATCTACCAAAACCTGCAGATACAGCAGAACGTCATAGGCGAGAGTTGGAGGCACGGCGTGAGCAAGTTGCTCTTTCTGGGCAGCACGTGCATTTATCCTGGCGAGGCTCCACAGCCCATGCCCGAGGACTGCCTGCTGACCAGTGCCCTGGAATATACCAACGAGCCGTATGCCATCGCCAAGATAGCTGGACTAAAGATGTGCGAGTCCTTCAACCTGCAGTATGGCACCAACTATATCGCCGTGATGCCAACCAACCTGTATGGGCCCAACGACAACTTCCACTTGGAGAACAGCCACGTCCTGCCTGCCATGATACGCAAGGTGTATCTGGCCAAGTGCCTGAGCGAGGATGACTGGACTGCCGTGCGCAAGGACATCGGCCTGCGCCCCGTGACGATGAAGGGCACGGGGCTGCGTGTGGATGCCTCGTCTGACCAGCAGGACATACTCACGGTGCTGTCCTCCTATGGCATCGAGAGGGGGCGCGTGACCCTGTGGGGCACGGGCTCACCCATGCGGGAGTTCCTCTGGAGCGAGGAGATGGCCGACGCCAGTGTGCATTGCCTGCTGAATGTCGATTTCAAGGATGTGGTCGAGAACACCGAGATGCGCGTCAACCATGACGGCATACGCGAGATACGCAACTGCCACATCAACGTTGGCACGGGTCAGCAACTCAGCATACGGGAGTGTGCGGAGAAGATTGTAAACGAGATAGGATTCCGTGGCGACCTGTGCTGGGACAGCACCAAGCCTGACGGCACAATGCTCAAGCTCACCGACGTGAGCAAGCTGCACCGCCTGGGTTGGCACCACACCATCGAGATAGACGAGGGCATACACCGCCTCTATGAGTGGTATCAGAAGGGTATCTGCATCAACCACAAGGAGGAGACCAAGGCGTAGGTTCACAACGATACACAACAGGGCACTGCAGCCCGCTGCCCAACACACATGAGCAGCGGGCTGTGTGCTTTCCATCAGTCATTGGCATACGGGAAAAGGCGTGACGCTGACTGACGGAAAGCCAATGCCCCACCAAACGGTAAGAAAAGAAACAAGCATGACGAAGAAACTACTCTCACTCCCGCCCAACCTGGTCAATTGCTTCCACGACATCGAGGGCGTGTCACACAACGAATACTTCTGCACCAGCGACCCCATCGGGCAGAAACTGGGCAGCGGAGGCGGCACGACCTGGCTGCTGGATGCCTGCAGGCAGGACGAGGATGCCACATGCCCACTGGAGGAATGGCTTCCCAGGGAGAAGCGCATCCTGCTGCATGCGGGCGGACAGAGCCGACGGCTGCCTGCGTATGCGCCAAGCGGGAAAATACTCACGCCCGTCCCCATCTTCAGATGGAGCCGTGGACAACGCATCTCACAGAACTTGCTGCAACTGCAACTGCCCCTCTACGAGCGTATCATGCAGGCCGCACCTGACAGCCTGCACACGCTCATCGCCAGTGGCGACGTGTATATCAGGGCGGGCAAACTGCAACCCATCCCCCAGGCCGATGTGGTGTGCTATGGCCTGTGGGTGGACCCGTCACTCGCCAAGGACCACGGCGTGTTCCTCTCCAGGCGCGACACTCCAGGCCAACTGGACTTCATGCTGCAGAAGCCCAGCGTGGAACGACTGGGAGAACTCCTGCACTCGCACCTCTTCCTGATGGACATCGGCGTGTGGCTCCTCAGCGACCGTGCCGTACGGCTCCTGGCCGAGAAGAGCCGTACAGCCAGCGGCACCATCACCAGCTATGACCTCTATGGCGACTTCGGATGTGCCCTGGGCGAGCATCCCTCACGGCCAGACAGGTTGCTGGAGGGGCTCACCACAGCCATCCTGCCCCTGCAGGATGGGGAGTTCTACCACTATGGCACGAGCCGCGAGATGATAAGCAGCACCCTCGCCATACAGAACCTGGTGTATGACCAGAGGCGCATCATGCACCTGGGCATCAAGCCCCATCCCTCCATTTTCATACAGAACGCGCAATGCAAGGCAGCCCTGACGGAGCAGAACAGCAACACCTGGATAGAGAACTCCTGCGTGAGCGGGCAATGGCACCTGCATGGCAGCAACATCATTACAGGCGTACCCGTGAACGACTGGCACGTTGACCTGCCCCAGGGAGTGTGTGTGGACATGGTGCCCATTGACACTCCCCTGCCCCATGCCTTCGCGCTGCGGCCATACGGCATGAACGATGCCTTCCGGGGTGACATCACACTGCCTGGGACCACCTACCTGGGCATGAGTGTCAGCGAATGGGCATCAGCACATGGGCTAAGCCTGGAGGAGTTACAGCCACAGACCGACTTGCAGGCCGCACGCATCTTCCCCATAAGCCAGGACATGCAGGCACTGGAACGCATGCTACGCTGGATGGTGAGCGAGGCCAGCGATGAGATGGGGCGCGAACTGTGGCGCAAGTCTCCCAAGATGAGTGCCAACGAACTCTCTGACCAGGCCAACCTGCGGAGGCTGCAGGCACAGCGGGAGGCATTCCGCAGCCGCAACCTGGGCGAACTGGCAGCCAATTACCGCCGTAGCGTATTCTACCAAACCAACCTGGAGGACATGGCACATGAGTTTGCCAAACACCATTTGCCCCTGCCCGAGACGCTGGGCGAGGACGCACCCCTGCTGACACGCATCAGCGACCAGATGTTCCGCCACCGCGTGCTCTCGCTCCAGGGACAGGAGGACACCCTGCATGAACAGAAGGCGTTTGCCCTGCTGAGGGATGGACTGGTGAGCCAGGCCAGGAAGGAGAAGCAGATGCCCAGGATGGACGTGCAGGCCGACCAGATTGTGTGGGGCAGGAGCCCTGTGCGCATCGACCTGGCAGGAGGATGGACTGACACGCCCCCATACTGCCTGGTGAATGGTGGTAACGTGGTCAACCTCGCCATCGAACAGAATGGGCAACCGCCCCTACAGGTCTATGTGAAGCCATCCACCAAGTGGGAGATTACGCTGAGAAGCATCGACCTGGGAGCCGAAGAGCACATCGAGACCTACGAGCAACTGCGACGCTATGCGCTGGTGGGCTCCCCCTTCTCCATTCCCAAGGCTGCCCTCTCGCTGGCGGGATTCCTGCCCGAATACTGTGCAACCCGCTTCACGACACTCCAGGAGCAACTGCAAGACTTCGGATGCGGTATCGAACTGACGCTGCTGAGCGCCATCCCAGCAGGTAGCGGACTGGGCACAAGCAGCATCCTGGCCGCCACAGTGTTGGGTGCGCTGAGCGACTTCTGCGGCCTGCATTGGGACAAGTGCGAGATTTCCCACCGCACGCTGGTGCTTGAGCAACTGCTCACCACAGGCGGCGGGTGGCAGGACCAGTATGGCGGAGTGCTGCCAGGAGTGAAGTTGCTGATGACGGGCGACGGCTTCGTCCAGACACCCGAGGTGCGCTGGCTCAACGACACGCTCTACAC
>CAVKOT010000177.1:0-5997 GCA_963658045.1 Opitutia bacterium UBA4654 | reverse complement strand
GCGGTAATGTATCTGCTCCAGTTCCTCCGCTGTGCCCTTGGAGGGAAGGTCATGTCGGCGGGCATCCTCCAGCATGCGCCACGCATAGTCCGACGCGATGGCTGCATCGATGAACCTTGGAAGTCCCTCGGGACGCTTGCCCGTGAGTATGGCCTCACCCATCAACTGGCACAGGCGGTCAATGTTCTTGTCACCATACGGCCTCTCCACCACCTCTGTGATGTTCACGCCATGCTTTTCCACCACGGCTGTCTTGAAGTCATGGTGCATGCGCACCAGCCCCTTTGTGCCTATCAGTTCCGTGTATGAGTTATGTGTCTGGTCCTTGGCCAACTGCCCATACACAAATCCCTGTGTGATGTCATAGACCACGCCATTCTGGAAAGTGCCGTGGCACTGTAGCCACCAGGGATCCTTATAGTCCCACATGCGTATGGCCTGTGCATGTCCAGTCTTGTACTCCGAGTCGGCATACCAGCGGCAAATGTCCACATAGTGCATTCCACAGTCATGGAAGGAAGGCCCCTCAAACTCGTGTCCCTCTCCAGGAGAGAGCCCGGGAGTCATGTGGCAGATGCGTATGATGGCCAACTCGCCTATTTCTCCAGACTTCACGAAGTCCTTCATCTCCTTGGTGTACCAAGCGTTGCGCAAATAAAGGTTGACAGTGCACTCTCTGTCAGAATGCTTCTCCAGCTCCACCACTTTCCACTCATCCTCTCTCTTATAGGCAAGCGGCTTCTCGCATATCACGTGCTTTCCGCACTTGAGTGCCCGCTCTATCCTGCTTGCCCTGGAGTCAGCCAGTGCGAACAGTCCCACACAGTCAATGTCGGGATTCAGGAATATATCATCCTCGTTTGTGGTGAATTTTGCATTAGGTGCCAATTCCGCAGCCGATGCTGCGCGTCCGGGGTCTATGTCACAGATACATGCTACATCCCAGAGGTCATTCTTGACAAGCTCCTTGACGTGCTTGCGTCCCATACGCCCGAATCCAAGCACACCTATAGATATTCTTTTCTTATCCATCAATTACTTCATTCCACTTGGGGCTCCTTTTTGCCCGCAAATCATCTTTCGAAGCATAAAGTTACACAACTTTTCGCAATACGCAAAAAGTTATTGGTGATTTTCGCACATTTGGCAACAGATTTCGGTAAATCGGGAGTCATTATGGTAACAGCACATTACAGAAAGGCAGTGAAATGGGTGAAAAAGCGACAAATGTGTCCACGTCCTCCACTGAAGTGAGCAGAATGCCTCACGGCCGAGCAGAGAAACATTCCACGCATCCTGCTTATACACTTATACAGCAGAGGCCCCTGAAGGAATATCTCCTCCAGGGGCCTCTGCTGTCTGTCTGTGTCAAGCAAAATCGCTTGGCCGTATTCGTTAAGTCCATCCCTCGGTATGCCGCATGTCCCGATACGAGACACAGCCTGCTGGCAGGCGAGGAATAGCCATGCGCCTTATTTTGCACCGCCGGTCCAGAATGCCTCCTCGGCCTTCTGCTTCTTCACGAAGTCATCATAAGCCTTGCGTGCGCGGTCGTTGGCAGCCTGGTTAGCCTGCACCTTCTGGATGTTCTGCTTCAGGCGGTCGGCGCTTCCGCTCACGGTGATGTCCTCGGCACTTGCCTTCGTGCAATACTCAATGGCCTTGCCATACTGTCCGAGCACAGTATATACGTTGGCCTCCTTCAGGTAAGCCTTACCCTTCAGGTCTGCATTGTAGCCTATAGCCTTCTCTGCATAAGTCAGGGCACCTGTGTATTGCTTGCTCTTGGTCAGTCCATTGGCAATATTCAGGCAAATGGCACCACGCTTGGCATCGCTTGAGCAAAGTTCGAGAGCCTTGTTGTAGTACTCCAGCATCTTCTCGGCCTGTCCATCCTTCTGGGCCTTCTGTGCCAGACCAATGGCGCTGGTAAAGGTGGGCTCAATGGCATAGGCAGCCTCGGCATACTTATAATATATGTCACTGTTGTCACAGTCGTTCTGTGCCATCAGCGTCAGAGCACTGTTAAGCTTGTTGATGTCGCTCTTGTAACTGTCCAGTTTCTTCGTGTAAATGCTTATAATCTGTGCTGTGTCAGCCGCACCGCTTGCGCTGAAGGTCTGCTCGATGAGAGCCAGAGGAGCGTCATACTTGCTCAGGAGTTTGGAAGCCTTGGCCGTGTCACCCTCTGCCTTGGCCTCCTTGGCCAGCTGCAGCATCTTCTCGCACGCATCCTTGCTGTCCAGATAGTCCTGCAGATACTGCTCACGCAGGGCATTGGGCGCGCTCTTGTACATGGCATCGCTCACCAGGAAGAAGTTCTGGAGCACAGAGCCCTCTATCTCGCGGCCACCCTTCTCATTGATCATCTTGATGGCATTGCTGTAGTTCTCATAGGACTTGTTCAGCGTGTAGCCCGAGTTGGTGATGGTGGGCGCAGTCCAGTTGTAATAGTCAGCCTTGAGCGCGAGCACGTCACCCTCTGTGGACTTTGTCTTCGCGAAGGTGTTCAGCACGTTCAGGTTCTTCAGTCGTGCGTCGAAGAGAGCCATCATCTCGTTGAAGTAGGCAAGTTTCTTGGCCTGGTCCTGCTCTCCGCTAATCAGTTGGAAGAACATATATGGCCCCTGGGTGTAGATGCCGGTGATGGCAAAGGGGGCGTTCTTGATGAGCCACTCATAGTTGGTGTGTGCTCCCTTCCAGTCCTGGTTCTGCATGCACTGCTGGAAGTAGGACACATATCCTCGGCCTATCTTCACGCTGTCCTCGTTGTTATTGTTCGAGTAGGCGATACGCTCATCCAGAGTCTTGCCAGCAAAGTCCTGGGCAAAAGCAGGGGCTACCGCTGCTGCAAGAGTAATGGCAAATACAATCTTCTTCAGTTTCATAAGTCTGTTGTGATTATGCTGTTTATTTCGTGATTTTATGTCTTGTCGTTCTGTCTTCACTATTCTTTCGCAAAGGTAGCAACAATTTATCAGATTGCAATCTATTTTGGCATAAACATGCAAGCACGTTTTAATTTTTAACGTTTTCGCTTACACATGGGCGCGTGACAGAAATTATATTGTATTTTTGCATAATAAACTAATTTATCACATTACTACACGAATAATATGACACTGGAAATCATCCTTCTCCTGGCAGGCATAGTCCTGGTTCTGTGGGGGGCAGACAAGTTTACTGACGGTGCATCGGGGCTGGCGCGCAAATGGCATGTGAGCGAACTGGTCATCGGGCTCACCATTGTGGCAGCGGGCACCAGCCTGCCTGAGTTCATGGTCAGCCTGCTCAGCACCCTGCGTGGCAGTGCCGACATGAGTGCCGGCAATATCATCGGCAGCAACATCTTCAACAGTCTGGTCATCCTGGGCGCGTCGGCACTGATGATGCCCCTGGCCGTTGACAAGACCTTGCTGTACAGGGACATGCCCATCACCATCCTGGTGTCACTGCTGCTCTTCCTGCTGGTCTATTTCGACGGAACCATCAGCCGTGGTGACTCACTGGTGTTCCTGGCATTCTTTGCCGCCTACATCTATTACACCTACTATGTGGCCACACGCAACCGGAAGTCCAGCGGCACCGTTACTGAAGAGGAGACGGCCTCATACGCCATCCTGGCCCTGCAAATCATCGTGGGCATGGCGGCACTCGTCTTCGGCGCACGCCTGATGGTCAACGAGGGAGCGGCCATGGCGCGGAGTTGGGGCGTGAGCGAGAGTGTCATAGGGCTGACCATACTGGCAGGCGGCACCAGCCTGCCCGAGTTGGCCACCAGCATGGTGGCAGCCCGCAAGGGACGTGAGGGGCTCGCCGTGGGCAATGTGATAGGCAGCAACGTGTTCAACATCGCCGGCATCCTGGGGGTGTGTACCCTCATCCGACCCATGCATGTGGAGAGCATCGCCATCACCGACTGGATTACCCTGGTGGGGAGCGGCATCGTCGTGTGGATAGTGTCCTTCACCAGAGGAAAGATTGAGAAGTGGGAGGGAACTTTCCTGTTGCTCTGCTACCTCGCGTATATGGCAAACCTGTTATGCAATTAGCCCCAGGTGACAGATACCTGCCTGCTGGACACATCATCACAACTCAGAATAACAACTTGAATTATCATGCACAAGTCTATTATTAGCCAATCACTTATCATCGCCACACTCATTGCTGCGGGCTCACTTCGCTGTATGGCGGGCGACACACCCCTTTGGCTGCGCCCCGTCAGGATAAGCCCCGATGGCAGGCAGATAGCATTTGCCTACATGGGAGACATCTACACGGTACCTGCCCAGGGCGGTGCAGCCCGACAAATGACCACCAACCCCGCCTATGACACGGCCCCCTACTGGAGTCCCGACGGCAAGCACATCGCCTTCAGCAGCGACCGCTCTGGCAGCATGGACGTGTATGTGATGCCTGCCGAGGGAGGTCCGGCCGAGAGGCTGACCACACACAGTGCGTCAGAGACCGTGGCGGGATGGCTGGATGACAGGACCATCCTCTTCAGCCGCACAGGTCACCCCACAGCCTCGGACATCATCTTCCCAGGCGGCACCTACAAGAAGATGTACCGAGTGAGCATCTCGGGCGGAAGGTCTTCCCTGTACTCGGCCCTGCCCATGGACAACGTGTGCGTGGGGCAGGATGGCTCTCTTATATATAATAATGTAAAGGGATATGAGGACACCTGGCGCAAGCACCACACCAGCAGTATCACCCGTGACGTGTGGAGCGTGAAGGACGGGCAGTACAGCCAACTCACCACCACGCATGTCGAGGTGCGTGACCCGCTGTGGAACCCGACTGGCAATGGGTTTTACTGTATCGACGAGGAGGACGGAACGCTCAACGTGGCCTTGCGCACGCCTGATGGCGATAGGAGGCAACTGACCCACTTCCAGGGCTCACCGGTGCGTTATCTCTCGGTCTCCAGCCAGGGGACGCTATGCTTCTCGTTTGACGGGGGCATCTATACGCTCACGCCTGGCTCTGAGCCCAGGCGGGTGGACGTGTCCATCACCAGTGACAAGCAGGCTGAACCCGTGCGCCGAGGCAAGGTAAGGCAGGGAGCGTCCGGCATCAGCGTCTCACCCGACGGCAAGCAGGTGGCCTTCATCCTGAACGGGGATGTGTATGTGACAGACGTGGAGCACAAGACCACCCGCCAACTGACCGACACGCCAGAGCGCGAGCGCACTGTGACCTTCCGCCCTGATGGCAAGGCCGTGGCCTATGACTCAGAGAGGGATGGCGTGTGGAGCATCTATGAGTGCGAGATTAAGGACAGCAAGGAGAAGTCCTTTGCCTACTGCACACAGACAGTTGAGCGACGCATGACCGACGGGAAGACCACCTCGTTCCAGCCTGTATATAGCCCCGATGGCAAGCACATCGCTTATCTGGAGAACCGCACGACCATCAAGGTGATGGATGCCAAGAGTGGGAAGGCGCATGTGGTGATGGACGGGAAGTACACCTACAGTTACAGCGATGGCGACCAGTATTTCACCTGGAGTCCCGACAGCAAGTGGCTGCTGGCCAACTACAACGGCACTGCGGGCTGGTGCATCGGCGACATCGCACTGCTGAGGGCCGATGGCAAGGGCGAGCCTGTCAACCTCACCCAGAGCGGCTACTCTGACAGTTCACCGCGCTGGGTCATGGGAGGCAGGGCCATGATATTCCAGAGTGACCGGGCAGGCTATCGTGCCCATGGCTCATGGGGAGCAGAGAGGGACGAGTATGTGATGTTCTTCGACGCGCGTGCCTACGATGAGTTCCGCCTCTCAAAGGAGGACGTGGCCTTGCTGGAGGCTTCTGACGAAGGCAAGAAGGACAAGAAGGACTCCACGAAGCAGAAGGTGCGGGACCTGAAGTTTGACCTTGACCACCTTGAGGCACGCACCGTGCGCCTGACCCCCACCTCTACCAGCCTGGGCGATGCCATCATGGACAGCAAGGGCAGCAAACTCTACTTCATCGCTCCCTATAATGGCA
>CAVKOT010000176.1:0-6121 GCA_963658045.1 Opitutia bacterium UBA4654 | reverse complement strand
GCATGACGATTCGTCAAACCTCAAACAAGGCTTGAATTGCGTTAAAAGGAGTCTGTTTATGTTTCTTGGCTGTTTCAACAACGGAATGTAGTTCAAGAAATGCGTCTGCCCCTAAACCAGAACGGAATGTGCATGAGTTCTTCAATTTGATTTTCAGTTTGCGTATTCCCCGCTCGCTTGCGTTGTTGTCCGATGGTATCATAGGGTCTTCAAAAAAAATGAAAATGTAGTCACGGCACTTTGCCAATCCTTTTTTCAGAGTTTCAAACTTCTTGCCTAACTTGTTGACATTCTGTTTAAGCAAACCATCCAAACGCTCTGTCCATGATTCTTTGTCAATAATGTCGGTAGGATTAGCGTTTTTCTTATGGATTGCTTCACGAAACAATTCGGCAATTTGTTCAGACCAATTCTGCTTAGGATTCAGTTCGGAAAGATATTGCAGTTCTCTCAGTAAATGTGCAAGACATACTTGATGGTTTAGAAAATGAAGCGCAAAGTATGCGCTATGCCTGTCGGTTACGGCTGTCATACGTTCCAGACTGTCACCGAATTTGTCTTCCAGTACTTTTGAGCCTCTTCCGTTTGCGCGGAACAATAATGTGTAGTAAACAGTTTGTGCTATCCATGCCCAGTCAAGCCGCTTGTTGCAATAACATCCTGACTCGTCAAAGCCGACGACACTTGAGGCCATGATGTATTCCTTTATCTTGTTAACAATAGGCTGTGCGTTTCTCTTCGCTTCGTTCACCCAATTTACCAGCGAACCTTCGCTTGGCGACAAGCCGAGAACATCGCGCAAGAAACTTGCGATACGCCCGTAAGGAAGAAATTGCACAACGCTTAGATATACCACAAGCGACTTGACGCTTGCATCATACACCACATCGTTAGATCGGCGTCTCGGAGCGGTACGGACACGTTCTCCGCATTTCTCACATATCATCACATAATGGCGAATTTCCTTAATCACCGGCTTCAATTCCGGTATCGAAACCACTTGTGTCACGTAATCAAGCACACGCTCTGCATCCGCCAACGAACCACCGCAGTTGGTACAGTAGGCCGGACTGTCGTCAACCACTTCGTCAGGAGTGGTTGAGCGAGAAAGCTTGCGCCCCTCATGTCCCTCCTGTCCGCCAGGCTTCTTGCCGCTTGGTTTGCGGAGCGTCTTGGTTCTTCTGACCGTCTCGTCTTTCATGCTCTCCTTGCTTGGCGGCGTGCTGCTATTGCCGGAGTTCTTGCCGGGTTGTTCATATTTGGACAGGCGTTCACGCAGTTTTGCGTTTTCTTTATTTTTCTTGCGGAGCTGATGGTTCAAGGCTTCTATGTTACGGTTCAATCTGGCTATCTCAGAGTACTGCCGGTCGATGGTTTTACGCATCGACCGCATCTCTTCTGCCATACTTTTCAGTACTTTTGATATGTCCGTAACTTGTTCTTTCATAGGTATAAAGATACGAAAAATATATCAAATACACAAAGAAATGGGACGCTAATTGCAAGACAAAATCAATATGTTTTGCAGGTTTTTAAGGATAAAAACTACCTGCTATACCTACCGCTGAATAGTTACAAACCTCCATCTGTTTGCTAATAAATGTTAAACAGAGAAATAAAACTGCTAAAGCCTGCTGTGTGTGTCATCGAAACGCACTACTTTTGCAGTGTACTAATTAACTATTACACCACATAAGTATGATAGACATTGAAAACATCACGTTTGGCTACCTGCGCTACAAGCAAGTGCTGAGCGACTTCTCGCTCTCCTTCCCGCAGGGTGGCGTATATGGCCTGCTTGGCCGTAATGGTACGGGCAAGAGCACACTGCTCTACCTCATCGCGGGTTTGCTCCATCCCCAGCAGGGCGAGGTGCGTGTGGATGGCCTGCTGGCTGCCAACCGCCAGCCCGAGATGCTCAGGGAACTCTTCCTGGTGCCCGAGGAGTATGACCTGCCAGCGGTCACGCTGCAGAGTTATGTGAGGGTGCTCAAGCCCTTCTATCCCCGCTTCAGCGACGAGTTGCTGCGTGCCTGCATCGAGGGATTTGACCTCAGTATGGACATGCACCTGGGTGCGCTCTCGATGGGACAGAAGAAAAAGGTGTATATGAGCGTGGCGATGGCCACTGGCACGCGCGTGTTGCTGATGGACGAGCCCACCAATGGTATGGACATATTGAGCAAGAGCCAGTTCCGCAAGGCCGTCGTGCGTGGAATGAGTGAGGACAAGACGGTGCTTGTGAGCACCCACCAGGTGCATGACGTGGAGCGTCTGCTCGACCATGTGACCATCATGGACGGCAACCGCGTGCTGATGCACGGGCCGCTGAACGAGGATGACGGCCCCGTAGATTTGGAGCGTCTCTTTGTGGAGACGGTGGAAGGCGCGCGTAAGGGTGCCCAGGCCAAAGATAACAATATATATAATGTATAGGGAGGACAATGACGATGATACAGTTTGACAAGACAAGATTTCTCAGCGTGGCACGCTGGGACATGGTTATCAACAGGAAGTTTTACCTCAACCAGGCCGTTGGTCTGCTCGTGCTCGCCACCTTTCCCGTGGTGCTGCGTTTCCTGTTCTGGTGGGCGAGTGGTGAGGTCTCGCTCTTCGGTCTAAACTCCTCCTTGGCGCAGGGCGACGTGTCGCTGGCTGGCCATGCCGCAGGTCTGGCACGCTTCTATGGCATCGTGATGAGCATTCTGCCCATCGTGGGCCTGGGCTACATGTTCCACAACCTGGCGCGCAAGCAGGGACGCGTGGCCGAGCTCACTCTGCCGGCCAGCAATGTCGAGCGTTTCCTGTGGCACGCCCTCTTCAGTCTGTTGGCTCCGCAACTGGTGTTTGCCTGCTCTGTCATCTGTGCCGACGCGCTCAACCTGCTCCTCAGCCTGGTCTTCGGATGCGTCTCTGGCGTGCATTCCCTCACGACAGCATGGGTGGCCTATGAGTGGAGCGACTGCGGTCTGCTCAGCCAAATTTGCGACCATCCCATCCTGGCCTACGTAGCCATCCTGCTTGCCACACTCTGCTATATGAGTACCTTTGCGCTGGGTAATGCCTGGAAGTACCGCTACAATATTATCTACACCTGTCTGGCACACCTGTTCCTGTGGATGGGGCTCGGCATTGTCCTCATGTTCCTGGCAGGCATCATCATGCAGTTTGTGGGGCACGAGTTCATCCTGACCTCGTTAGACTGGAATGTCAACAGCACCGTGGCACTTGTTCTGCTGTGCCTCCTGCTGCTGGCATTGCTGGCGGGGATATGGGCACTCACCTACAGGCTCTACTGCCATGCACAGATTACCACGCGCCGCAACCGCTGAGCGCACAGACACTAAATGCAACAGACGACTATGGAATTTAAGGAACAGAAAGCCATTTACCTGCAGATAGCCGAGCATGTGTGCGACGGCATCTTGGCAGGCACCTATCCCGAGGGGGAGAAACTGCCCTCTGTGCGTGACCTGGCCACAGAGATGGAGGTGAACGTGAACACGGTGGCACGCTCCATGGAGTGGCTGCAGCAGAAGGGCGTGGCGGTGACACGCCGGGGCCAGGGCAACTTCGTGGCCACGGGAGGATGTGCCGCTGTGGAGGAACTGCGCCGTGAGGAGTTCTTCAGCGAGCAGTTGCCCGACCTCTTCCGCGTGATGCGCTCCCTGGGGGTGGGCATCGGTGAGGTGATGGAACGGTGGAACGCCGCCCTGGCTGGCACCGTCGCCATGCCGTAGGAGAGCGGTAAGCATATCAGACAAACATTTTCAAAAACCCCAAATTATCAATTATGATTAGTACTTGTTCGCAGTTGCGCGCCATGGGGCGCGCCGACCTCAAGGGTCGCTGGGCTGAGGCCGCCATGTTCACATTCGTGCTGATGGTTATCAGTCTCTTCGTGTCGGCCGTGGGAAGTGCATTTGACACTTATTTCTTTGGCGCGAAAGCCATTGTCATCAATGGCCCTGCCGATGCTTACTCTATGCTGACAAATAGCACTCCGGGTTGGATCAGTTGGCTGGTGACCCTGTTGATCTTGCCTATGGGCTGGGGGTACAGTGTCGCCTTTCTGGGTAACCACCGCCATGAGAGCGATGACCCCTTTGGGATAGGGCAGATGCTTGCTGGCTACAGAAAGTTCTGGCGCGTGCTCTGCACCTTGTTCGTTGCCTCCTTGCTCGAACTCCTTTGCTTTATCCCATATCTGTTCGTTCTTCTGATTACGGCTGGACTGGCACGAAATGGCGCGTCCCCAATGATGTGGATCGGGTGTCTCGCCAGTATCCTATTTGCCGTCCCTGGCATTTGGATGTCTCTGCGCCTGTCTATGGTGTCTTACATCTTGCGTGACAATCCCCAGTTGGGCGTAGGTGCCATGCTGAACCAGAGTGCGGACATGATGGACGGACACAAGTGGAAATTGTTTTGCTTGATGTTCTCCTTCATCGGATGGATAGTCCTGAGCATCTTTACCCTGGGAATTGGGCTCCTCTGGCTGGCTCCATATATGGCCCAGACGCAGGCCGATTTCTATGAGGAAGTGAAGGCCGAATATGGGTGTCGCAAGGAGGCCTGAACTTTTCGATGGAAACACAAAAGTGAAGCGGTCGTAATATCATAAAACCGCACAACCGTAAAACCGTATTAAAGAAATGAAAAAGATAATATTCTCGCTGGCATTGCTGCTCTCTGGAGGCATGCTGGCATCCTGTAACCAGGTGGTGAATGGAATGGTGAAGGCATCCGTGAGCGAGGCCAACGACCATGATTACAAGGACAGCAAGGAGCGTGGCCCCGTGGTGGAGCGCGCGCTCAAGGTGAAGTCCTTTGACGAACTTGACCTGGGGGGACGCGTGAAGGTCGTCTATACCCAGGGCAAGGATACTAAGGTGACCCTGCGGGGCAATGAGAAAGACCTGGCCAAGTATGAGACCTGCGTGAAGGATGGCGAACTGAAGATAAGTCTGAAGGACAAGCCATTCCGCGTGAACGGAAACAGTCCCCGCCTGACAGCCATCATCACAGCCCCCGCGCTGAAGGGCGTGGATGTGAGTGGCGCATGTGTGCTGGAGATGCCCGAGAGGGTGAACCTGGACTGTGCGCTGGACATTGAGGTGAGTGGAGCGGTAGATATGAAGGCCGCTAACCTGGAGGTGCAGAGCCTGGACCTGGACGTGAGCGGGGCTGCTGGCATCAACCTGGACAGGCTGGTTGCCCGCCAGGATGCCGACATCGAGGTGAGTGGCGCAGGCGACGTGAAGGGCAACATCAAGGCTCGTGGCATAGAGGTGGACCTGAGCGGGGCTGGTGACGTGAGTCTGACAGTGGATTGTGATGACCTGCGCTGTGATGTGTCGGGTGCGGGCGACTTTACCGTCAAGGGCAAGTGCCGCACCTTCAGCAAGAGTAAGAGCGGCACGGCCAGCGTGAACAGCAAGAAACTGAAGGTGACAGGAAAATGATACACCTCAAGGGGATACACAAGACCTACCAGGGCGCACAGCCCCTGCATGTGCTGCGGGGCATCGACCTCGATATCAGGGAGGGCGAACTGGTGTCCATCATGGGCGCGTCGGGCTCGGGCAAGAGCACGCTGCTCAACATCCTGGGCATCCTGGACTCCTATGACGAGGGCGAGTATGTCCTGGCAGGCACACCCATCCACAACCTGAGTGAGACACGCGCCGCCGACCTGCGCAACAGGCTCCTGGGATTTATCTTCCAGAGTTTTAATCTCATCAGTTTCAAGGACGCGGTCGAGAACGTGGCACTGCCCCTCTTCTATCAGGGCGTGAGCCGCCGCAAGCGTAACGCACTGGCCATGGAGTACCTTGACCGTCTGGGGCTGGCCGACTGGGCCCACCATTACCCCAATGAACTCTCGGGTGGACAAAAGCAGCGCGTGGCCATCGCCCGCGCACTGGTCACGCAGCCCAAGGTGATACTGGCCGACGAGCCCACGGGCGCGCTGGATAGCCATACCTCGCTTGAGGTGATGCAAATCCTGCGCCAGTTGCATGACCAGGGCATGACCATCGTGGTGGTGACGCATGAGAGTGGCGTGGCTTACCAGACCGACAAGATAGTGCACATCAAGGACGGACTCATCGAGCGCATT
>CAVKOT010000175.1:0-6144 GCA_963658045.1 Opitutia bacterium UBA4654 | reverse complement strand
CACTCAAGGCTCTGCGCGAGGAGGGCATCAGGACTGTGCTCATTAACCCCAACATCGCCACGGTGCAAACCAGCGAGGGCGTGGCCGACGAGATTTACTTCCTTCCCGTGACTCCCTACTTCGTGGAGCGGGTGATAGAGAAGGAGCGGCCCCAGGGCATCCTGCTTGCCTTTGGCGGGCAGACTGCGCTCAACTGTGGAGTGGAACTCTACAAGAGTGGCGTGCTTGAGAAGTATGGCGTACAGGTGCTGGGCACTCCCGTGCAGGCAATCATCGACACCGAGGACCGCGAACTCTTTGTGGAAAAACTCGATGAAATCGGGGTGAAGACCATCAAGAGCCAGGCGTGTGAGAACATTGACAGCGCACGCAAGGCTGCCAAGGAACTGGGCTACCCAGTAATCATCCGTGCCGCATACGCCCTGGGCGGACTGGGTTCAGGCTTCTGTGACAACGAGGAGGAACTGGACAAGATAGCCGAGAAAGCCTTCGCCTTCTCACCGCAGGTGCTGGTGGAGAAGAGTCTCAAGGGCTGGAAGGAGATAGAGTATGAGGTGGTGCGTGACCGCTATGACAACTGTATCACCGTGTGTAACATGGAGAACTTCGACCCCCTGGGCATCCACACGGGCGAGAGTATCGTGATTGCTCCCTCGCAGACTCTGACCAACAGCGAGTACCATAAACTGCGTGCGCTCAGCATCAAGATTATCCGCCACATAGGCATCGTGGGCGAGTGCAACGTGCAGTATGCCTTCGACCCCCAGAGCGAGGATTACCGCGTGATTGAGGTGAACGCACGCTTGAGCCGAAGTTCGGCACTGGCCAGTAAGGCAACAGGTTATCCCCTGGCATTTGTTGCTGCCAAGCTGGGACTCGGATACGGACTGTTTGAGTTGAAGAACTCTGTGACAAAGACCACGAGCGCGTTCTTCGAGCCTGCGCTTGACTATGTGGTGTGCAAGATACCCCGCTGGGACTTGGGCAAGTTCCGTGGCGTGGACCGCGAGCTGGGCAGCAGCATGAAGAGTGTGGGTGAGGTGATGGCCATCGGACGCACCTTCGAGGAGGCCATCCAGAAGGGCCTGCGCATGATAGGGCAGGGAATGCATGGTTTCATCGAGAACAAGGAACTGGTCATCGAGGACATCGACAAGTCCCTGCGTGAGCCCACCGACAAGCGCATCTTCATCATTGCCAAGGCCATGTCACAGGGCTACACCATCGACCAGATACATGACCTGACGAAGATAGACAAGTGGTTCCTGCAGAAGTTGAGGAACATCTGCGACATCGACCACCAGTTGCACCAGTGTGCCAATATCAATGTGCTGGAGGCCGACCTCCTGCGCCGTGCAAAGGTGTATGGCTTCACGGACTTCCAGGTGGCGCGTGCCCTGGGCATGGAACAGGAGATGGACATCGAGGATGCCATGCTGGCAGTGCGTGCAAAGCGCAAGCAGATGGGCATTCTGCCCGTGGTGAAGCAGATTGATACACTGGCTGCAGAGTATCCCGCACAGACCAACTACCTGTACCTTACATATAGCGGGGTAGCCCACGACATCACCTTTGAGACAGACAAAAAGAGCATTGTCGTGCTGGGAAGCGGCGCTTACCGCATTGGCTCATCCGTGGAATTTGACTGGTGTGGCGTGCAGGCTCTCAACACCATACGCAAGGAGGGTTACCGCAGCGTGATGATCAACTACAACCCCGAGACGGTATCCACCGACTACGACATGTGTGACCGTCTCTATTTTGATGAGTTGACCTTTGAGCGCGTGATGGACATCCTGGACCTGGAATGCCCCAAGGGCGTGGTGGTGAGCACGGGTGGCCAGATTCCCAACAACCTTGCCATGAAGCTTGACGCCCAGCGTGTGCCCATCCTGGGCACCCAGGCCAAGTATATCGACAATGCCGAGGACCGCGACAAGTTCAGTGCCATGCTGGACCGCATCGGGGTTGACCAGCCCGAATGGAGTGCATTGACCTCGATGGAGGACGTGCAGGTGTTTATCGACAAGGTGGGCTTCCCTGTGCTTGTGAGACCCTCTTATGTGCTGAGCGGAGCCGCCATGAACGTGTGCTCCAACCAGGATGAGCTGGAACGCTTCCTCAAGTTGGCGGCCAACGTGTCGCAGAAGCATCCCGTGGTCATCAGCAAGTTTATGCAGAACACCAAGGAGGTGGAGATGGACGCTGTGGCAAGGAACGGCGAGATTATTGCCTATGCCATCAGCGAGCACATCGAGTTTGCTGGCGTGCACAGCGGTGATGCCACCATCCAGTTCCCTGCCCAGAAGCTGTATGTCGAGACTGTAAGGCGCATCAAGAAGATAAGCGCACAGATAGCCAAGGAACTGAACATCAGTGGCCCCTTCAACATCCAGTACCTGGCAAGGGACAACGAAATCAAGGTCATAGAGTGCAACCTGCGTGCGAGCCGTAGTTTCCCATTCGTAAGTAAGGTGTTGAAGATAAACCTTATAGAGCTTGCCACTAAAGTAATGCTTGGCATACCGGTGGAAAAGCCGCACAAGAGTTTCTTCGACTTTGACTATGTGGGCATCAAGGCAAGCCAGTTCAGTTTCAACCGTCTGCAGAAGGCCGACCCCGTGCTGGGCGTTGACATGAGCAGTACGGGCGAAGTGGGCTGCCTGGGTGACGACGTCAACTCGGCCCTGCTCAAGGCCATGCTCTCTGTGGGCCAGAGAATTCCGAAGAAGAACATACTGCTCTCCACAGGTGCCGCCAAGGATAAGGCCGCGATGCTGGATGCAGCCCGCATGCTTATCGACCATGGTTACTCCCTGTATGCCACAGGTGGCACAAGCCGCTATCTGACAGAGAACGGGATAGAGAACACCCTGGTGTATTGGCCCAGCCAGGAGGGACAGCACCCCCAGGCACTGGACTTGCTGCACCAGCACAAGATAGACATGGTGGTGAACATTCCCAAGGACCTGACCGCAGGCGAGCTCACCAATGGCTACAAGATACGCCGTGCATCGGTGGACCTGAACGTGCCCCTGATAACCAACGCGCGTCTGGCTGCCGCCTTCATTCAAGCCTTCTGTACCGTGAAGGTGGAAGACCTGGCCATCAAGAGCTGGAACGAGTACAAGTAATCATGCGCTGCCGAGGCAGCGCGCCAAAACGTGTAAGGTTGGTATTTCCCAGTAACCTATTGGGAGATACCAACTTTATTTTATAACTTTGCAAGCAAATTGGATGATTTCGTGCGTGAGGTGAACAACCTCGCAAGCGAAAGACCTAAATTTGCAGACGAGATGGAATTCCAAATCATATATGTAGGGTTTGTCCTCCTGTTCATGTTATGGGCATTGATAGCCGACAAGATGAGGCCAGGCCTTATACTCTTCACGGCCGTTGTCATGATGCTGTGTGCAGGCGTGCTGACACCCAAAGAGGCTCTGGAGGGCTTCTCCAACAAGGGGATGATTACGGTCGCCCTGCTCTACCTCGTGTCTGAGGGCGTGAGGAAGAGCGGCATCCTGGAGGCCCTGGTGGCACGATTGTTGCCAGCCCGTAATGTCACCATGACACGCTCATTGATGCGATTTCTGCCCACCATCTCCTTCATCTCTGCCTTCCTCAACAATACTCCTGTGGTGGTCATCTTCGCGCCTATGGTCAAGAGGTGGGCACGGAGGGTACACCTGGAGCCGGCAAAATTCCTCATTCCATTGAGTTATGCGACCATTCTGGGTGGCATGTGTACCCTGATAGGAACCAGTACAAACATCGTGCTGAACGGCTTGGTGACAGATGGAATTGCGGATGGAATCGTCAAAAATGGGCATCCCCTGGCCATGTTTGAGCTGAGCAAGGTGGGCATTTTCATCGCCTTGTCGGGCTTGTTCTACCTGGTCATGATATCCAGATACCTGTTGCCCTCGGCACGCAAGAGCGAGGCCGAGGAGGGGGAAGAGCCAACCTCGCCAGACGTGGTGCGGGTGGAGGCTCTGCTGAGCACGCGCTTCCCAGGCTTGGGAAAAACGCTTCGCGAGTTTGACTTCTATCGTCATTACGGAGCGACTGTGCGTTGTATCAGACGTAGTGGCGAGTTGCTGGGCGGAGACTGGATGAACACTCCCCTGGACAAGCACGATACCCTGCTGCTTGATGCGGACCGCACCTTTATCCCCACCTGGGGAGAAAGCCGTGTCTTCTGGATGCTCAATCCCGTGGGAGTGGAGCCGGAGTTGAGTAACAAGAAGAAGTACCTGGCGGTAATACTCGTAGCCATAATGATTATAGGTGCGACCGTCGGTGAGCTGCCTTGCGTGCAGTCACTGGGGCTGAGGGTCAAACTGGACATGTTCTTCTTTGCGTGTTGCACGACGGTCGTAATGGCATGGACGGGTATGTTTGCCCAGCGCAAGTACACGAAACTGATATCCTGGGACGTGCTGATTACCATCGCATGTGCCTTTGGCATAAGCAAGGGGATGATCAACAGCGGTCTGGCCGACTATCTTGCCGGTTATGTCATCACCCTGGCCGACCAGGCAAGGCATAGCCAGAACGGCATTTACATCGCATTGGCCGCCCTCTACCTCATTACCAACATCTTTACCGAACTCATCACCAACAATGCTGCGGCAGCACTGGCCTTTCCCTTGGCCGTGTCCATCAGTTCGCGTATGGGTATTGACCCGACACCCTTCTTCGTGTGCATCTGTTTCGCTGCCAGCGCATCCTTCAGCACTCCCATTGGTTACCAGACCAACTTGATTGTGCAGGGTATCGGCGGCTATCGGTTTACCGATTTCCTGAAGGTCGGTTTGCCGCTAAATATCATTGTGTTCCTCCTTAGCGTGTTCCTGATTCCCTGCTTCTACCTGTGACAGAACAATAGGGCAGGGCAGTGGCTATATGTGACAAGAAACAAGCAAATATACATCCAACAATAATGACAGAGAACATTTATCCCATATATGACCGCATGATGACCAGGGAGGACAAGGAAAGACTTCTTGGACAAAAAGGCATCATGGTGTGGTTTACGGGCTTGAGCGGAAGTGGCAAGAGCACCGTGGCCATGGGTGTGGAGCGCGAACTGCATTCGCGCGGCATTCTGTGCCGCATACTCGACGGTGATAATGTCAGGGCCGGTATCAACAACAACCTGGGATTTAGCGCGGAGGACAGGAACGAGAATATTCGCAGGATAGCCGAGGTGGGCAAGCTGTTTGTGCAGACAGGCGTGGTTACGCTGGCCTGCTTCGTCAGCCCTACCAATGACCTCCGCCGCATGGCCAGGGAGATTGTGGGCCCGGCTGACTTCCTGGAGGTATATGTGAGCACCCCCATAGAGGAGTGTGAGCGCAGGGATGTCAAGGGACTATATGCCCGCGCACGCCGTGGGGAGGTGAAGAACTTCACTGGTGTGAGTGCCCCATTTGAGGTGCCCGAGCATGCCGACATCAACATAGACACCAGCAAGCTGACGCTGGAGGAGAGCGTGAAGACGCTGACGGAAGAGATAGTCAAGAGAGTGAAATCAAACAAATAAACAAGATATAATCATGGCAGAATACACTCTGAGCCATTTGCAGGAACTTGAGGCGGAATCGATTCACATCATCCGCGAGGTTGCTGCAGAGTTTGAAAACCCTGTGATGCTATACAGTATAGGAAAGGACAGCAGCGTGATGGTTCGCCTGGCAGAGAAGGCTTTCGCGCCTGGCAAGGTGCCCTTCCCCCTGATGCACATTGACAGCAAGTGGAAGTTCAAGGAGATGATAGAGTTCCGCGACAAGTATGCCAAGGAGCATGGATGGAACCTCATCGTGGAGAGCAATATGGAAGCATTCCGCGCTGGCGTGGGCCCCTTTACCCATGGCAGCAAGGTGCACACGGACTTGATGAAGACCAAGGCATTGCTGGATGCGCTGAACAAGTACAAGTTTGACGCGGCCTTTGGCGGTGCAAGACGTGACGAGGAGAAATCCAGAGCCAAGGAGCGCATCTTCAGTTTCCGCGACCAGTTCAACCAGTGGGACCCCAAGAACCAGCGGCCAGAGTTGTGGGACATCTACAACAGCCGCATACACAAGGGCGAGAGCATACGTGTGTTTCCCCTGAGTAACTGGACCGAGCTTGACATCTGGC
>CAVKOT010000174.1:0-6154 GCA_963658045.1 Opitutia bacterium UBA4654 | reverse complement strand
CTGGCAGAACTGCCTGATGTGGGGTTGATGAAGATGAAGGACAACGAGACAGGGCAGGAAATCATTGTAGATACAAGCAGCCGGCAAGTGCGCCGCGAGCATGCCCTGTGGTGGAAGAAACAGAAGGAGAGGCTCAACGACATATTCAACCGGAGTAATGTGGATGCCGTAAGTGTCAGAACTGACGGCGACTATGTGGCTGCGCTGATGTCTCTCTTCGCTAAACGGAACTGATGATGAACAGATGTTTATCCCTTAGAAAAGAAATGGTGCTGGCGCTCCTGCTCCTGTGTGCATGCCTTATGCCCGCAAGTGCCCAGGTGACAGTCAGCGCAAGACTTGACTCCATGGAACTGCTCATCGGAGAGCAGACGGGCATCACCCTGGACGTTACCTGCAACAAGGGACAAAAACTCATGCTGCCGACAATGAAGGCAGGAGACGAGTTGATGCCCAACCTGGAGATTGTGTCCGTGGGAAATCCCGACACATCCCTGCTGGATGATGGCAAGCGTATGGAGGTGACACAAAAACTCACGGTGACAGCATGGGACTCCTCGTTCTATTACCTGCCGCCCTTTGAGATAAGCGTGGATGGGAAGAAATACCAGACCAAGAGCCTGGCCATGAAGGTGTTCACCGTAGAGCCCCTGGACACTACACACCTTGACAAGTTCTACCCTCCCTACGGATACATGGAACCAGAGTTCAGTTGGGACGACTGGCAGGGGGCCATCTGGTGCTCCTTCCTCTTTGTCCTGCTGCTGAGCATCGCCTATATATTATATGACCACGCGCGCAAGGGCAAGCCCATCGTGCGCATTATCCACCGCAAGAAGCGTCTTCCTGCCCACCAGGTGGCCATAAGCGAGATAGAGCGCATCAAGAGCGACCGTGCCCTGGCCGATGGTGACAGCAAGGAGTACTACACGTTGCTGACCAACACCCTGCGCACATACATCCAGAGCCGGTATGGATTTAACGCCATGGAGATGACCTCCGCCGAGATTATCGACCGACTGATGCAGGAGAATGACGAGGAGTCGCTGCGTGAGTTGCGGGACATCTTCAACACAGCCGACCTGGTGAAGTTTGCCAAATACACCACACTCATCAACGAGAATGACGCCAACCTGGTGGCGGCTGTCGAGTACATCAACCAGACAAAGCAGGAGGAGGACCCCAACGCAAAGCCCGAGCCCGAGATTATCAAGGAGACGGACAAGAAGCGTATGAGCCAGGTGCGCGGCATGCAGATAACAGCTGCCGTGCTGGCAGTCATATCCGTGGCTATGGTGGCATACGCGATATGGCGTGTGGCAGACCTGCTGATGTAACAAGAAACCGAAGTCGGAGAATACAACTATGACATTTGCCAATTCAGAATATCTCTTCCTGCTGCTCCTGCTGATACCCTACGTGGCCTGGTATCTGCTCTGCTATCTCAAGCAAGCACCCAGCATGTCGGTCAGCACGACAGCACCCTTCATACACATACACAAATCACTGAGACAAAGGCTTATCCACTTGCCTTTCATGTGCAGGCTGGCCTGCATAGCCCTGGCCATAGTGGCACTGGCACGCCCCCAGACCACCAACAACTGGAGCACGAAGAACATCGAGGGCATCGATATCATGCTCTGCATGGATGTGAGCACCAGCATGCTGGCCGAGGACCTGAAGCCCAACCGCATAGAGGCTGCCAAGCAGGTGGCTGTGGAGTTTATCAACGGCCGCCCGAATGACAACATCGGACTCACGCTCTTTGCGGGCGAGGCTTACACCCAGTGCCCCATGACCGTTGACCATGCCGTACTGCTCAACCTGCTCAATGGCATGAGGGTGGACATGGCAGAGCGTGGCCTCATCTCCGATGGCACAGCCATAGGAATGGGCATCGCCAATGCCGTCACCCGCCTGAAGGACAGCAAGGCCAAGAGTAAGGTCATCATCCTGCTGACGGACGGCACCAACAACTGCGGCCAGATAAGCCCCAACACGGCAGCCGACATAGCGCGCAGCTTTGGCATCAGAGTCTATACCATCGGCGTGGGCAGCAACGGAAGTGCCCCATACCCCTTCAGGGTGGCAGGGCAAACGATATACCAGAACATCCCCGTGGAGATTGACACCAAGACCCTCACAGCCATTGCCGCCAAGACGGATGGCGAGTTTTACCGTGCCGGCAACACCAGCAAGTTGCGTGAGGTGTACCACCAGATAGACCAGTTGGAGAAGACGAAGATGAACGTGAGGAAGTACTCCAAGCGTTACGAGGCGTTCTTCCCGTTCCTGCTGCTCTCGCTGGTGTTCCTCTTCATGGATGTGTTGCTACGCGAGACGCTGCTGAGGCGTATTCCATAACATTACGGAAGGAGAAATGAGCATGTTCAGATTTGAGAATCCACAATACCTTTACCTCATGGCAGGCATAGTGCTGCTTGCCATGATACATTACTACTCCCTTTACATCAAGAAGAAGAGGCTGCAGGAATATGGCGACATGAACCTGCTGCGCCAACTCTTCGTGGGCGTGTCACGCCTGCGGCCCGAGGCGAAATTCTGGCTGTGCATGCTGGCACTTTCCTCTTTCATCATAGCCCTTGCACGCCCCCAGTTCGGGACACGCATGGAGAAGCAGGAACGCCAGGGCATCGAGGCACTCATCCTGCTGGACGTGAGCAACTCCATGATGGCCGAGGACGTGAAGCCCAACCGACTGGAGAAGGCCAAGATGATGATAAGCAACATGGTGGACAACATGAAGGATGACAAGGTGGGACTTGTGGTCTATGCAGGCCAGGCCTTCACCCAGTTGCCCATCACAAGTGACTATGTGAGCGCGAAGATGTTCCTGGAGACCATATCTCCCGCCATGGTCACGGTGCAGGGTACCGACATAGCCGCAGCCATCGACCTCGCCACACGCAGTTTCACCAACCAGGAGGGCGTGAGCCGCGCCATCTTTGTAATCACAGATGGTGAGGACAACGAGGGTGGAGCCGTGGAGGCTGCCAAGGAAGCCGCCAAGAAAGGCATGCGCGTGTATGTGCTGGGCATCGGCGACCCTAACGGCGCGCCCATCCCCCAGCAGGGAAGCAGCAACTACATGCTGGACGAGGAAGGCAACGTGGTGGTGTCAAAACTCAACGAGGACATGTGCCGCGAAATCGCAAAGGCCGGCAACGGCTCCTACATATATGTAGATAACAGCAGCTCGGCCCAGGTGAAACTGAACGAGCAAATCAACCGTCTGGCCAAGACACGCATGGAGAGCCAGATGTACAATGACTATGACGAGCAGTACCAGGGCTTCGTGCTCCTGGGGCTGATGTTCCTCTTGTTGGACATCATGCTGATGGAGCGCAAGAACAGCCGCGTCAACTTCTCGAAAATCTTCAGCAGGAGGGTGAAATCATGAAAGTTCTAACAGCATTCTTACTCTGCCTGGCAGGCCTGGCACTTCCCTTGGCAGCCCAGAACAGCAGAGACTACATACGCCGGGGAAACCGTCTGATGAGGGACACGGCCTATGCCAAGGCACAGGTCCAGTACCAAAAGGCCATAGAGGCTGACAATGCCAACGCCCGGGCACACTATAACCTGGGCAATACCCTGGTACAGCAGGCCAAGGCCAAGGACGCGATGAAGGAATATGAGACGGCCGTGAAGCTGGAGAAGAACAAACTCCGGCTGGCACAGATGTACCACAACATGGGGGTACTGCTGCAGGCAGCCAAGCAGCCCGACAAGGCCCTGCAATGCTACAGGCAGTCGCTACGCAACAACCCGCATTCCGAAGAGACCCGCTACAACTATGCCCTGTGCCTGTACCAGATGAAGAAGAATGGCGGCGGGCAGGACAACCAGGACCAGCAGCAGGACAAGAACGGTCAGGACGAGAAAAAGCAGCAGGACAAACAACAGCAGCAGAAGGAGAAGCAGGACAAGCGCAATGACCAGAAGGAAGAGAAGAAGCAGCAGCCTGACCCGCAGCAGATGAGCAAGGAGAATGCGGAGCAGATGCTCAAGGCTGCCATGCAGGACGAGAAGGAGACGCAGGAGCGGCTGCAGAAGGCACAGCAGAGGCCCAGCCAAAAGCATCTCCAGAAACAATGGTGACACAGGACAGGAAATGAAGAGAATACTATTTACACTCATCTGTATGGCCATGACCACGATGATGGCCATGGCACAAGTGACATTCAAGATAGATGCGCCACGACAGACCGAGGTGGGAGAGCAGATACGCGTGAGGTATGTGGCCAACACGACTGACGTGGAGGACATCCAGGTGGGTGACTTCGACGGCTTCGAGGTGGTCTATGGCCCCAGCACCAGCAGGAGCAACAGCTTCACCATGATTAACGGCAAGACCACGCAGAGCAGCACGCTCACCTTTACCTATGTGCTGGTGGCCACCAAGGAGGGCACGCACAAGTTGCCTGCGGGAACCATCAAGATAAACGGCAAGAGCGTCAAGAGCAACACAGCCACCATCGAGGTGCTGCCCTCATCGGGGCAGGGACGTGGCGGCAACCACGGCAACAGCCAGGGGGGACAGTCCGCACAGGGCAACCGCCCGGGCAAGGGAGCGGCCTCCAGTGCCACAAACATAGGTGCCAAGGACCTGTACATGACCGTCACAGCCAACAAGACAAAGGTCTATGAGCAGGAGGCCGTCCTGCTCACATACAAGCTATACACGCTGGTCAACATCCAGCAGATTGCCGGCGAGATACCCCAATTGGACGGCTTCCATGTGCAGGAACTGGACTCCAAGCAGCAGATGTCGCTCAAGTATGAGCGCGTGAACGGCCACAACTATGGCACGGCCATCTGGCGCCAGTATGTGCTTTTCCCGCAGAAGTCGGGAAAACTGAAGATACCCAGCGTGACCTTCGACACACAGATTGAGGTGCAGAACACCAGCATGGACCCCTTTGACGTGTTCTTCGGCGGAGGCAGTCTGACTCAGGTGGTGCGCAAGTCCATCACCGCCCCCTCCTGCGAACTGGAAGTGGTGCCTCTGCCCTCCCCAAAGCCGGACAACTTCACGGGTGCGGTGGGCCATTTCGCCATATCGGGAAGTCTGACCCCACAGGAAATCAAGGCCAATGACGCGGCAACCCTGCGCCTGGTGGTGAGTGGCTATGGCAACATGAAACTGATGACCGCCCCCAAGGTGAAGTTCCCCCAGGACTTCGAGCTCTATGACCCCAAGGAGACCGACAAGGCCACCTATACGGCCAATGGTGCCAAGGGCAACAAGATATATGACTATGTGGCCGTTCCACGCCATAGCGGCACCTTCCACATCCCCGCTGTGGAGTTCTGTTACTTCGACATCGAGAGCAAGGCTTACAAGACGCTGCACACCGACTCCATGACCATCACCGTGGCCAAGGGAAGTGGACGCGCGGCCAGCACATCTCCCGAGCAGGAGGACCTGAAGGTGCTGGGCAACGACATACGCTACATCAAGATGGGAGGCGTGAATGCCAACTCGGCAGGCAGCATCGCCTTTGGCAGCCGCACCTACTGGCTCACCTACCCAGCCCTGCTGCTCATGGCCATCTGCGGCCTGAGAATCGGCAGACGGGTCATGCGTAGTGGCAATGGGCGGAAGAAGGCCAGCAAGGTGGCGTCACGCCGCCTGCGCAATGCCGAGAGGCTGATGCGCCAGGGACAAAGCGAGCAGTTCTATGAGGAGGTCATGCGCGCCCTGCTGGGCTATGCCGCTGACAAGTTGAGCATCTCCATGAGCGACTTGACCAAGGACAACGTGGCCGAGGCCATGACCACACATGGCGTGCCCGAGGACCTGGTCAAGGAATATGTGGATGTGATGGCCGAGTGCGAGTTCGCACGCTTCGCACCGGGAGAACCCGCAGCCAAGATGGAAAAGATGTACACAGAGGCTTCCGACACCATCAACCGCCTGGATGCCTCGATTAAGAAGAGTTGATATGATGATGAGAAAGATAGGTTTGCTCTTACTGGGAATACTGGTGTTCCCCGCATTGTGCACGGCATCCGGCACGGCCGAGTTGGACAGTCTCAAGGCCAAGGCCGACAAGGCATTTGCCGAGGAGAAGTACGAACAGGCTGCCGAGATCTACAGCCGTGTGGCCGACAGTACTGCCTCTGTGAA
>CAVKOT010000173.1:0-6277 GCA_963658045.1 Opitutia bacterium UBA4654 | reverse complement strand
GTCTCCAGTTCCTTCCAGTCGCCCGCGTTCAGGCTGTGGGTCTGGGGGCAGATGTCGGTATTCACGTTTCCATCCAACTTACCCTTGTTACTGGGAATGCAGGTGATGGACTCCTGTGACTTGCTGAACTCGCTCTTCTCTGCATAAGGAGACCTCATGTAGCTATACTCAGGCTCATCCTGTCCCTCACGCACATTGGCTGTGCTGTAGTAATTCACAAGGAGTGGACCACCCTTCTTGTCATTAAAGAAATTGTAATAGTGGATGGCGGCCTCGCGGCATGATGCCTGGTCGCCCTTCATCAGATAGAGGTCACCGAGCACCAGGCTGACGGGGAACATCAGCTTGGAACTGTGGCACACGAAGTTGCCATTGCTCTCATCGGTGTCACCATACCTGTTGTACATGGGGAAGCCGTAGCGACGCTCCACATACTCCATGGAAATCAAGTCCTTGCCCAGGAGGTCAACGAGATTGCTGGCATTGGCCATCTGACGATGGGGGTTGTTGGCCATCTTGTTGATTGCATCTGTGGTAAGGAGAGGCTCAGTGTAGAAGGGAACCTCGCCATAGGCGTAAACCAACTGCATATATACCCATGCACGGATAGCCTGCACCTGTGAGTACTCACGAATCATATACTTGCGGTCAGTACCAGTGGTGCGGAAGGTGTCACACTTGGCAATGTAGGCGTTACAGCTGTTGATCACATGATAGTAATCGCTGATGCGCAGATACTTGCACGCACCATCCTGATACTTGTCCTCGTAGCCATTCTGACCGAAGTTCAGAATGGCTGCTATAGTATCACTTACATATCCCGTCCCGTCAACAAGGTCGGCACGGCACTCATTGAGTATCACGTAGCGCTCTGCAAGGTTCTGCAGAGACTTGACAATGCCCCAGTAAGAGTAGAGCGTGTCGCCCGCCACCGTGTAAGAGTGGCGCTCGCTGTCAGGCGTAAGCATGTCCTCGCATGAGGTTGTGAGCATGCCCAGAGTCATGCAGAAGACAAGCAGGCTTATAATAGACTTTGTTTTCATAATCTTATTTCCTTTGACTCATTGATTACAAGTTGATTGAAACACCCACATTGAAACTGCGTCCGTTGGGAATCAAGCCTGTGTCGATGCCCTGGTAGAGCACGCTGTTGCGGCAGCTCATCTCGGGGTCTGTGCCCAGATATTTGGTCACAGTGAAGACGTTGTTGGCCTCACCCCAAACCTTCAGACCCATCAGCCAGCTGTTGGTGTAGGGAATCTTATAGGTCAGGCGGATGTTCTTCAACTTCAGGTAACTGCCATCCTCAATCCAGCGGTCAGACATACGCTCATTGTTGCGCCAGTCATCGCTGTAGGTGTAGCATGCCTTGGGCATGTCGGTAACCTGACCCTCATAGGTCCAGCGGCGCATGGCTGCGGTGGTCTGGTTGTAGGTGGTGTTCAGGCCCTCAAGCTCGGAACGCTGGTAGTTGTAGATGTCGTTGCCAATACTGTACTTGAAATTGGCATCCAGGCGGAGGTTCTTCCATGTGAGGCTGGTGAAGATGTTGCCATAGACATCGGGGTTGGGGTTACCAATCACCACGCGGTCAGCATCGTCGATCACGCCATCACCATTCTGGTCAACGAACTTCACGTCACCAGCCTGGAAGTTGTAGTACTTCTTGTTCTCGTCAGCCAGTCCAGTGGGATACTTCAGATAGCCCTGTGCACCTGCGGTGCTGGCCTCCTGGTCGCTCTTCAGGATGCCATCAGTCTGCCATCCGTAGAAACTGCCTACAGCATAACCAACAGCTGTGAGCACGTTGTCATCGCCATACACGCTGGTTGTGTAGCCGTGGATAGAGTGCTTGTGACCGCCATTCACATCGCTCAGAGTGATGGTGTTGGCCTTTCCGGTGGGCAACTTGGTAATCTTGTTGTTGTAGTGACCCAGAGTTGCACCCAACTCCCACTTCCAGTCCTTCTTGTTGATGAGGGCTGCATTTACGCTCACTTCCACACCCTTGTTCTTCAGCTGGCCCTCATTGGTCCAGTACTTGTTTGACATACCAGAGATGTAGGGGAGCTCGCGCAGGGTGAGCAGGTTGTCAGTCTTGTGCCAGTAGAGGTCGAGCCCAGCCTGCAAGCGGTTGTTGAGGAAACTGCCCTGCAAGCCCACGTTGTACTTCGTGGTGGTCTCCCACTGGATGGTGCTGTTCTCGATGTTCTTCAAGTACAGGCCCACAGTGTTATGAGTCACGTTGACACTCTCCCAGTAGGTGCGTGATGCATAATAGTCCAGGTCGTCATTACCACTCTGGTCAACACCGGCTGTCAACTTCAAGTAGTTGATGCCCTTGCTGGTCTTGAACCAAGGCTCGTTGGTGATGACCCAACCCAACTGCAGTGAGGGGAACACACCCCAGCTGACACCACCCAACTGGAAACCGTCCTTCGTGGAATCACCGAAACGGCTGCTTGCCATTGAACTTACGGTGAAGTCAGCGAAATAGCGGTTCTTGAAGTTGTAATTGGCATCGAAGTAGTAGGTCATGTCAATCCAGTTGTCATTAGTACCACCATAGTTGATGTACTTCATGTTCTTGGACAGGATGGGCAACTTATCGTTCTCGTTGTTGTATCCCTGCATGTAGTTGTAACTGTAGGAATAGTTGTTGTAACGCCAGCCGCCATACACATTCACATGATGAGCGCCATAGGTGTTCTCCCAGTTCAGGCGCAGGTCATTCTGCAAGGTAGTAGCCTTGGAGAAGAAGGTCTTCTGAACACTGGTCACATAGCCCAGGTCCTGCAGATAGTACTGAGTGGTACCGCTCACAGGGAGGAAGTACTTCTCGTTGCCACGGTTCATGTTGAAGTTGAAACGGTCGCTGATAGAGAAGGTCTTGGTCACCTGGTAAGTGGGCTTCACATTCAGGCTGATCTGTGTGCTCTGAGCATAGTTCTTGTTGTTGCCGTCACCATTCTTCAATATCCAATAGGGGTTACGCAGAGCCTCGTTCATCACGTTGGAACCTGTGTAGATGGAATTGGAGAAGTTGAAGGGGTTCTGCATCAGCGTACCACCATTGGCACCATACTTGCCAGCATACTCATGAGAGAGTCTGAGACGGTCAGATGCGTAGGCATCAGTCGCATTCTCGTCATAGTAATAGGCGTAAGGGCTGATGAAGGGAGCCTGGATTAGACCGAGCACATTGGTAGAACCGATGTTCTGCATGCTGTAGTCCTCGCTCCAGCCATTGTCCATAATATGGTAACTGTTCTGGCTGTAGGCGATGTCCAACTCTGTGCTGACCTTAGAGAACACCTTGATGTCGGTGTTGAAACGAAGGTTCAGACGGTTCATATCAGTACCCTTGCCAGTGCTCTCACTCTTGGTGTAGCCCAGCGAGAGTGCGTACATACCAATCTCATCACCGCCTTCCACACCAATCTTGTAGTTCTGGGTCATGGCATTGCGGTACATGTCCTTCTGCCAGTCGGTATTGTTGCTGAACACCTTGCGGTAGTAGTTGCTGGGGCTCTTATCCAGGAAACGGTAGGAGTCCAGCGCACTGGAAGTGTTGTTCTTCACCGTGCTCACCAGGTCGCTCAGATAAGCAGAGTAGGGATCACCACCCATGACATCCAGTTTCTTGGGAGTAAGCTCTACCCCACCATACACACGCACGTTAATCTTGGTGGCCATGCTCTTACCACGCTTGGTGGTGATGACGATGGCACCATTTGCGCCCTTGGCACCATACAGTGTGGTGGCGTTCTTGATAACCTGCACGCTCTCCACATTCTCGGGGTCGAGACCCAGGAGGATGTTGTTATAGAAGCCTTCGTGCATAGTGGTGCGGTCATACTGGGCATCGATGATGTTGCCATCCACGATGATTATCGGCTGGGAGTTTGCGTTCAACGAGTTGACACCACGGATGGTCATATACGAGCCAATGCCAGGCAGGCCATTGCGCTTGGTGGTGTAGATGTCACCACCCAGGCGGCGCTCGATGTCATCGTCAATGCTCACGCTGCTGGTCTCGCTCAGTATGGTCTTGCGCTCTGCCGTGATGGATGTGCCCTCAGTAAAATAGCTGTTGAACTGTGTAGTCATCAGCGAGGCATCAGCCTTTCCGTCCTTTACTGCCACCTGCAAGGGGTTGTAACCCTCGGCATAGACATACAGAGCATCGGAGAACGTGGGGATGTCCAGTTTGTAGGTTCCATCCTCCTCGGTCAGGGCTGAGTAGGCCTCGAGTCCCAAGGCCTGTACACGCACACCGCCCATGGGCTCGCCTGTAGCGTTGTCGGTAACCTTACCTGTCACGCTCTTGGTCGGGTACTGCTTTCCTTTCTTGGCTTTGGCAATACGACGTACTGCAATCGTGTCACCGCCCTCTGCCTGAGCATACACATTGGTAATGCTCAAGCCAGAAAGCATCAACACGCACAGACCTGCGCCCAAGGCTCTGTGCACAAATGTATGATTGAAATTATTTTTCATAATCTTAATTTATTCCTTGGGGTCAACAACAATTACGTTACCTGTCTCTTTGCTCTTCAGAATAATCTGGTCAATACAGATGGGCAGGATGTAGCCCTTGCGCCTGTCACTTGCAGAGGCCTCACTCTGGATAATCAGTGTGGGATAACTGTAGCGCATGTTCTTGTAAGTGTAAGGGAACTCAAAGTCCTCGGCTACTGTGACAGTATCCACGCGGGTTCCATCTGTCATGCTGGTCACCTTCTTGCTCTGTACATCGCGTGAGCCGCCATTGTTGTAACGCACACGTGTGGTGAACTTGTTCATGTTCTTCTGGGCCACAGAGTCCACATAGAGCGAGTCATAGTACACGGAATCTATCGTGCCTGCGTCGGCAATCATCTTGTAGAAGTAAGGAACCACCACTACCTGGATGTCATACTTGCCGCTCATCACCTGGGCTCCAGGTACGTAAGCGCCAGAGTAGTTGCCATAGAGAGCCACCTCAACCAAGGCACCAGATGAGGCACCGGGGTTTTCGAGCAGATAGAAGTTGTTGTTGCTCACCTTACCATACTTGGATGTAATGTCCTTGTAGTTCTCATTGCTGAAGGCCTGTGAGGAAGTACCAGAACCAGCCTTGTAGTAAGCGTTGTTGGAAGTGTTGTAGAACATGCCGTAGGACATCTCCACCACCACATCGGGCTTGTAGAACTCCACAGGATAATTCCAGGTGTTGGACATATAGCCCAGACCATTACTCATCTTCACGGGCTCACCCTCGAAGAGAGAGGTCTTGTCCCAGGTGTCTGTGCTGCGCAGGGTGTCACCCACAGAGTTGAGGTAATACTCGGCAGAGGCAGCCTTGGTGGGAGCGAAGGTCTCCAGTTCCCATACAGAGCTGGCCTTGTCACCATTGGCCTTGCCTATCTTGTGCACGTTGAACACCAGAGGAGTGACAATGTCCATGTTGATGCTCATCTCTGCCAGAGAGTCGGGATTCAAGCCGCTATACACAAGTGTTGTTCCCTGTGTTCCCTTCTGCTTGTCCTCGTAAGAGGTGGCATAGTTATAGTAAGGCTTCAACTTGTTGTAAGCGGCAGTCCAACCTGCATCCGTGGGGATAACCATCACATAAGAGGAGTCCTCACGATTGATGCCCTCGCCGAAACTCTTCTCACCCATCATCCAGTCGTCAGCACCTGTGTTGGGGAGATAGTAGCGATTGTTGAGCATGCGGTTAGACGTGTAATATACACTATCTACATAGGTGGGATTACCATTCTCGTCAGGACGGCCCTCGATGCTGGCACCAGAGGAGAAGTAGGTGGTGTCCCTGGCAATTACATAATCACGCATAGTGGTGGTAGTTCCGCCAAACTTCAAGTACTCATAAAGGTTGTACTTGAACTCGGCAATACCCTTCAGAGTGTGCAGCGTACCATTGATGGCAGGCACGTTCTTCTCGTTGATGGGCTCGTTCTGGAAAGTTCCCTTGGACATGTCAAACACCAGATTCTTTCCATTGATGGTCTTCACCGTATCCACCGCTGTCCCTGAAAAGGTATGTCTCCACAGGGCAATGTGGTTGCCGATGAACTGCTGCTGGAGGTTATAGCCATCCGTCTCAGCCATATTCAGCAGCCTCTGGTACTCCTCGTCACTGATAGCGCTGTTCTCTGGAGCCCACACCGTGTTTACCTGGCCACCCTTGAGCACATCAGCATAAGTGTAGTTGTTGATGGGGTGCTTCTCGTCACGATAAAATCTGGCACGCTTGGCAATCTCAGCAAACCGG
>CAVKOT010000172.1:0-6310 GCA_963658045.1 Opitutia bacterium UBA4654 | reverse complement strand
GTATCAGCTGGCGGCCTATGTCCTGCTCGGCCACAGGCTTTCCCTCCATGAACTTCTCCAGTTTGCGCACGTCCTTGGGCGAGTAGAAGGTGAGACAGATGCCCTCTCCCCCATCGCGCCCGGCACGTCCGGTCTCCTGGTAGTAGCCCTCGAGGCTCTTGGGAATGTCATAATGGATGACGAAGCGCACGTCAGGCTTGTCGATGCCCATGCCGAAGGCTATGGTGGCCACGATGACATCCAGCCGCTCCATGATGAAGTCGTCCTGGGTCTGGCTCCTCACCTGTGAGTCCATGCCAGCGTGGTAGGCGCGCGCGTTAATGTTGTTGGCACGCAGCACCTCGGCCAACTCTTCCACCTTCTTGCGGCTCAAGCAGTAGATGATACCGCTCTTGCCCTTGTGCTGGAGTATGAAGCGTATGATGTCCTTCTCCACATTGGCGGTCTTGGGACGCACCTCGTAATAGAGGTTGGGGCGGTTGAACGAGCTGCGGAATTCCACCGCGTCGGTGATGCCCAGGCTCTTCTTGATGTCCCCGCGCACCTTATCGGTGGCGGTGGCCGTGAGCGCGATGATGGGGGCGACGCCTATCTGGTTGACAAGCGGGCGGATGCGGCGGTACTCGGGACGGAAATCGTGCCCCCACTCTGAGATACAGTGGGCCTCATCCACGGCATAGAAGGAGATTTTCACGCTGGAGAGGAAGGCCACGTTGTCCTCCTTGGTGAGCGACTCCGGGGCCACATAAAGCAACTTGGTGCGCCCCGAGAGCACGCCGCGCTTCACCACATCCACCTGCGCCTTGCTGAGCGAGGAGTTGAGGAAGTGCGCCACATCGTCATTGTCACTCACCATGCGCACCGCATCCACCTGGTTCTTCATCAGTGCGATGAGGGGGGAGATGACAATGGCCGTGCCCTCCATGAGCAGGGCAGGCAACTGGTAGCAGAGTGACTTGCCTCCGCCTGTGGGCATCAGCACAAATGTATCATTGCCACGAAGCACATTCCTGATGATTGCCTCCTGGTCGCCCTTGAACGCATTGAAGCCGAAATACCGCTTCAACTCGGCTGAGAGATTGACTTTATCTATATCCATCGCGCAGTATTAGTCTTCTACAAAGATAAGGCATTTTTGTTGCTTTCCAAGTTCTTGGGGATATATTTTTTCGATAATGACCACATTATTAGGCATTATGCGCACTGGCGGTGACAACTGGGGCGGGAAAATGGCTGGGAACACAATGGATATACCTGCCACCCGGCCCACTGGAAAGGCCCGAGGCACAGCCAGGCCATCCCATACGACAAGGCGAGAGGGACACCCGCATCCCTGCAGGGTGTCCCTCTCGCCTTGTCGTCAAGCCACCAGCCAGGCGGCTTCAGGAGAGGAGTTTCTGGGACTTCTCAAGCTGCTTGCGCGCATAGTCGGCGGTAATCACCAGTTTCTTGCTCTCATTTGAGGGAGCGTCAAACTGTGCGTCTATCATAATAGCCTCCATGATGCTGCGCAGTCCACGGGCTCCCAGTTTGTACTCCATGGCCTTATCGACCACATAGTCAAACATGGCGGGCTCGAATGAGAGGTCAATGCCATCCATCTTGAAGAGCTTGATTTGCTGCTTCACGATAGAGTTCTTGGGCTCCGTGAGGATGTTTCGCAACGCCTGCCTGTCCAGGGGATTGAGGTAGGTGAGCACAGGCAGGCGGCCGATAATCTCGGGGATGAGGCCGAAACTCTTGAGGTCCTGCGGCTGGATGTACTTCATGAGGTTCTTGGTGTCGATGCGCTGCACGTTCTGCACGCTGTCGAAGCCCACCACATGGGTATTGAGACGCTGGGCTATCTTGCGCTCGATGCCGTCAAAGGCTCCGCCGCAGATAAACAGGATGTTGCGCGTATCCACATGAATGTAGTCCTGGTCGGGGTGCTTGCGCCCTCCCTTGGGCGGCACATTGACCATCGAACCCTCAAGCAACTTCAACAGTCCCTGCTGCACTCCCTCACCGCTCACGTCACGCGTGATGCTGGGATTGTCGCTCTTGCGCGCTATCTTGTCTATCTCGTCGATGAAGACAATGCCTCGCTCGGCCTCCTCCACGTTGTAGTCGGCCACCTGGAGCAGGCGGCTGAGGATGCTCTCAACGTCCTCGCCCACATATCCAGCCTCAGTAAATACCGTGGCGTCCACGATGGTGAAGGGCACCTTGAGCAGTTTGGCGATGGTGCGAGCGAGCAGTGTCTTGCCGGTACCCGTGGGTCCCACCATGACAATGTTGCTCTTCTCAATCTCCACACCATCATCGGTCTTGTCCTGTATGAGTCTCTTGTAGTGGTTATAGACCGACACGGAGAGGTAGCGCTTGGCATCGTCCTGCCCTATGACATACTGGTCAAGGTACTCCTTAATCTCATGAGGCTTGGGCAACTCCTCCATCCTCAGGTTCAGAGTGCTGCCCTTCCTGGCCTGGGGAAAGTTGGCCAGCAGCACCTCATTGGCCTGGCGCACGCAGTCGTCGCAGATGCAGGTGCCATCCAGACCCGTCAGCAAGAGCGCGACCTCTGACTCCTTGCGTCCGCAGAACGAACAGTGCCGCCCGCTTCCCTTAGTTTTTCCTGCCATCTTATGCCTTTTCGTTTTTGCTGTAAATGCGGTCTATCATGCCATACTCCAGTGCCTCCTGGGATGTCATCCAGTAGTCGCGGTCACTGTCGGCCCACACCTTGTCATACTCCGTGTGCGAGTGCTCGGCGATGATGGTGTATAACTCCTTCTTCAGTTTCATTATCTCACGGGCAGTGATCTCGATGTCACTGGCCTGTCCCTGCGCTCCGCCCAGGGGCTGGTGTATCATCACACGGCTATGCTTCAGCGCGGCGCGCTTGCCCTCGGTGCCAGCCACCAGGAGCACAGCCGCCATGCTGGCTGCCATGCCCGTGCAGATGGTGCGCACGTCACTGCTGATAAACTGCATGGTGTCATAGATGCCCAGCCCTGCATAGACGCTTCCGCCCGGGCTGTTGACATAGATGCTGATGTCCTTCCCTGGGTCAACGCTGTCCAGGTAGAGCAGCTGCGCCTGCAGCGTATTGGCTGTATAGTCGTCAATCTGCGTACCGAGGAAGATGACCCTGTCCATCATGAGACGGCTGAAAACGTCCATCTGCGTCACGTTGAGTTGCCTCTCCTCCAGGATGTAGGGGTTCATATACTGGTTCTGCATGCTCACCACATCATCCAGCACCTGCCCGCTCATGCCCAGATGGCGGGTCGCATATTTTCTGAAATCGTTGTCCATAATGTGCTTGATAGGTTTATTTTGGGCATTGGGGACGGTTCCACAGGCGGAATCGTCCCCAACGTCACTCATTATATAATTATATGCGTGCGCGCACGCACGCATGCGCACAGGTGGCCTTATGCCTCCTGCCCGCCCATCATCTTGTTGAACTCATCCATGGAGATCTCCTTGCGGTTGAGTTTCACCACGTCCTTGGCCTTCTCCACAATCTTGTTCTCCACGGCACGTGTCACGAGAGCCTCGGCCTGCTGCTCGTTCTTGAGCATCTCGTTGGCATAGTGTGTGAGCGCGTCCTCGGGCACGTTGGTCATGCCGTACTGTGCAAACTGCATGCGGGCGGCCATCTTGGCTGTCTCGAGCACGTCCTCCTGCTGAATCTTCACATCCAGTTGGTCACACAACTGCTCCTTGATGAGGTGCCATGTGAGCTCGTCCAGGCTGGGCTGGAAGTTGCGGTTGATGTACTCCTCATCCTTGTCCTTGTTGTTGAGCTTCATGATGCGCTTCAGCATCTCCTCGGGATACTTCAGGGTACCGATGCGCTTGGTGAGATAAGCGCGCAGGTCACGGGCAAACTTGAACTCGCTGTCGGCCTCGAAGTCCTTCTTCATGCTCTCGGCGATGCTTGCGCGGAACTCCTCCTCGCTCTTCACCTTGCCCTCACCCAGAATATTGTCAAAGAGTTCCTGGTTAACCTCTGCGGGCACAAAGCGGGTAATCTCCGTCACCTGGTAGGTGAAGTCACCCTTGGCCTCGGCAGCCTGCTCCTTGGTGATGCCCAGGAGGCTGGCCAACTCTGCATCGCTGTTGTCATAAGCCTTGGCAGGGTTGATGACAATCACGTCATTCACCTTCAAGCCGTTGAACTTGGCCTTCTCCTCCTCGTTCTTCATGTATCCGGGCAGCATCACGGCATCCTCCTTGCGGATGCCACCCTCCTTGGGCTGGCCATTCTCGTCAAGCTCTGTCAGGATGCCCTTCACCATGTCGCGGTCCTCATAGGTGTCCACCTTGCTGTACTCACCAGCGCGCTGTGCATACACCTGCACCTGCTTGTCCACCATGTCGTCATCCACCGTGATGGTGTAGTAGTCCAGTTCGTCCTTGTCGCTGATCTTGGCGTCAAACTCGGGAGCGAGTGCCACGTCAAAGACGAAAGTGAAGTCCTCCTGGTTTGCGAAGTCGATGGCAGGAGTCTTCTCCTCGTTGGGCAGAGGCTCACCCAGCACATTGAGTTTCTCGTCGTGGATATATTTGGTCAGTTCCTTGCCCAGGAGCTTGTTCACCTCCTCAGCGGTAATCTCTGTGCCGAAACGCTTCTTCAGCAGACCCAGGGGAGCCTGTCCGGGGCGGAAGCCAGGCATCGAGGCCTTCTTGCGGAAGTCCTTCAGAGCCTTGTTAACGTTCTCCTCGTAGTCTGCCTTCACCAGCGAAAGGGTCAGCAGGGCATTCACATCGTTTACTTTCTCGAATGAAATATTCATCGTTGCTATCTGTTTGTTGTTATCTTATATTCTTTGCTTGGTCTTTGCAAAAATGCGTGCAAAGATACTAATTATATCTCAGACAGCCAACTATATGTACATAATAAATGACTTGCGCGCATACGCACACACGCGAAGGGCCACAGGAGCCGCAGGCCTGCAGCATGGGCGGGGCCTGCCGGCTGCCTCATGGCCTCCGGCAGGCTCCCCCACCCTACTCATCGCGACACGCCCCTGGGCCTCACGACATAGTTCACCACAGGGAAGGTCTGCCCCGCAAGCGTGTACTTGTACCAGCACAGGTTCCAGTCAAAGAAGGTGCGACTGGGGTTGCGGTCGCCCGAGGCAAGGCCAGGCACACAGGCCGACACGGCAAACCCCTCACCCTCAGTGTGGGTGGTCTCGTTGGTGTTGTTGTAGCCAAAACCAGCCCCGGCCTTGACACATCCCGTGGTGACCACCAGCTCACTCTCGACTCCGAAGGTGAAGCCGGCCGTCTTCGAACTGCTCTTGTCCAGGGCTATCTCGCGTATGACCGAGCCACCCGAGCCCGTGGTCACCCAGTCATCCTCCTTGCCATTGCCCCACATTACCTGGCCCACCGAGCGGATGTCCTGGCCCGATGCGGGATAGGAATAGGGGTCACCGATGGTGTGGGTGAACACTTGGCTGATGTCGGGCGTACCGGGAGCGTCAGCCATCAGGTACTCATAGTCCTGGATGCCCAGCCCCACCGTCCTGGCCTGCCCAGGCATGGCAATGATGAAGTCACCGCCCACCTCGTCGGGATTGTCAGCCTGCACCACCTCATAGGTATAGATGGTGTAAGGGGTCACCTGCATCACCACGCGGTCATCGTCACGGGCCTCGTATTGCTGGCTGTAGGTGACGGTGCTGGACGTGCTGGTCGAGGAGGTGCACTCCTGCTGTATCTTGGTGGTGAAGTCCATGCCGGCTATCTTCTGCCCGGTGATGGGGGCGTTGATTTCCATCTCAAATCCCAATATGGCCGACGAGGAGATGCTGCTGGACTTGGTGGTCTCGGTGGAACTGCTGCGCGAGTAGCCCCACGAGGTGACGAAGTCATAGCCAGGGTCCTGCTCGCCCTCGCCGTAGGCATAGGTGGGAGGCGCGGCCAGCATGGCATAGATGCGCGGCTCGGAATAGGCGGCTGTCCTTGACTTGAACCTCAGCCGCTTGCCCACCGTGCGGTCATTCACGGCACACAGGGCAGCCGAGTTGCACCACTCGGCATCACCACCGCCAAACCACCACATGAGTTCCACCTGGGTGAGTTGTCCGCTGCTTTCCCAGCGCGTGCCGTTCTTGCCATAGTGGAAATACTTGTCGTCGTAGTAGGTTTGCCTGGTGACCGTGTATTTGTGCTCCCGGGCAAAGTCACCCTTCGGCTCAAACCACGCGTCGCACATGCAGGTGAGGTTATACCGCGAGGCATTGCGGTCATAGCTGTTCCAACTGGCGAAATAATAGAGGCCGTCCTGCCCGGTGCCCCGCACATCGGC
>CAVKOT010000171.1:0-6342 GCA_963658045.1 Opitutia bacterium UBA4654 | reverse complement strand
CTTCTACACAGCCTGCATCACCAACTATTTCACATTCTATCTGATAGAGAAATTCCATGTGTCGGTCCAGGTTTCCCAGCTCTGCCTCTTTGCCTACCTGGCAGCCTTCGCTGCGGGCACCCTGCTGGGCGGCATGCTGGGCGACCGCTATGGGCGCAAGTATGTCATCCTGGGCAGCATCTTCGGGTCAGCCCCCTTCGCGCTGCTGCTGCCCTATGCCAACCTGCTGTGGACGGTGGTGCTGGTCGTCATCGTGGGGCTGGTCATCTCGTCGGCCTTCTCGGCCATACTGGTCTATGCCACCGACCTGATGCCTGACAAGGTGGGAGTCATTGCGGGTGTGTTCTTCGGTCTTATGTTTGGACTGGGTGGCATTGCCAGCGCGCTCTTTGGCTGGATGGCCGACTGCACAGGCATCCAGCACGTCTTCCACCTCAGTTGTTACCTGCCCCTGCTGGGTGTGGTGGCCGTGTTCCTGCCCAACATCAAGAGCCACTGAGGCGGGTCGCCACCGCCCCCATGAGACGATGAAGCGGATGCCCCCAGGCAGGGACATCCGCTTCATCGCTTCATTACGGCACGCCCGTCACCGGGCTGCCCACGCACATCCGTGGGACACGGAGCATGCCCCGCTATGCCACGACATGACGGTTGTGGTCATCAAGGAGCCTGTTGGCACGCTCGTAGTCCAGCCCCAGGAAGTCAGGTTCCATGTGGTCGCACAACTCCCCTACCACGCTGGCAGGATAGCCCGTGGTGAGCCCCACGGTGAAGATGTGCGCCGCCATGGCCGCGCGCAGTCCGTTGGGAGCGTCCTCAAACACCACACAGCGGTCCAGCGGTGTGCCGAACACCCTGGCCCCGAGCAGGTAACAGTCAGGAGCGGGCTTCGAGGCCGTGAAGTCCTCGGCCGTGAGCACGCGGTCAAAGAAGGCGAGCATGTGGGACATGCGCTCCCTCACGCTGCGCATCTTCTGCTGGTTGGAACTGGTCACCACGGCCATGTGCACATGGTGCTCGCGCAGGTCGGCCAGGAAGTCCATGGCCCCGGGAATGGGGGTATAGTCCATCTGCGCCTCAAAGAGGTCGAGCCTGCGCTGCACCTCGCGCTGCGCGGCGGGCTCCAGGATGAAGTTCTCAAAGATGGACTTCAGCGTGCGCCCCTTGACCTTCATGGCAAATGCCCTGCCGTCAGGCACCAGTTCCTCGCCCACCTCCTCCCAGAAGCGGGTGTATTGCCCCTCTGTGTCGATGAGCGTCCCATCGAGGTCAAAGAGGGCAGTCTCCAAGATATGTTCCATAAGTGAGTCGTGTCTTGCCTGGCCTGTCGGCCATTTCCTGTTATTCTGCTTTCCGCATGGCCTACTTGATGCCCCTGTGCCTGAAGATTCTCTCCTTGGCCTCGCCCACGGCCTTGAAGAGCCTCTCGGCACGGGAGCGGGTCTCCTCGTCCTGGGTGGCCACGCGGTCAGGGTGGTACTTCATGGCCATACGGCGGTAGGCCTGGCGCACCTCATCGTCGGTGGCATCGGGACTGATGCCCAGCAGCTGGTAAGCGGCTATCACCGAGCCTGGCACATAACCAGGGCGGGCATCCTCATGGGGCTGTCCGGCAAAGGTGCGCCGCTCATAGTAGAAACGCACCTTGGGAGGGCGGTGGAAGAAGCCCTCAATCAGCCATCCCAGCAGCAGCCCGGCAAAGGCTCCCATGGGAGAGCGGGTGAGGGAAAGTCCCATGATGGCAAGTGTCCACTTGAGACTGCGAAGCCCCATCCGCCCGCACAGCCAGAAGCAGGCCATGATGAAGACGAGCCATTTCAGATTGACTATCATATATTGCATTATATATATACACGCGCAAGGGGCATGGACGCTTTGCCCAGGTGCCCTTTGCGGGACAAAGGTATGAAGTCTTTTGCGCCACACAAGGCATAGGGATGTTATTTTTTCCTAATTCCAAGGGGTAAAAGTGCCCGTCGGGGATGACAAACAGGCACGATACCTGGGCCTGTTAGACAAAATTCACTAACTTTGTGTGTCCGTTGCGTCACAGGCCCCGAATGCCTTGCAAGGCCAGTCCGCCTGGTGACCAGCGTACAGCGAACCCCAAAACCTGAAGACTCATGAAGAGTATCTCCCTCATCATGGCCATTGGCCTCATGCTGGCTGCCGCTCCTGCGGAAGCCCGGAAGCGGAAGCCCGAGCCTCCGCAAATCCCCATCCTGGCCTGGTACAGCATCCCCGGCGGAAAATATGCCACGCTGGAGCGGTACCAGGAGTTGCGCAACGCGGGATTTACCATCTCCTTCTCCCACATCTACAACTATGACGATGCCATCAAGGCTCTGGACCTGTGTGCCCAGACAGGGATGAAGAGCGTGTTCACCTGTCCCGAGTTGGAAAAGGAGCCAGAGGCCACGGTGCGCAAGGTGAGCCACCACCCGGGGCTGGGTGCCTACTTCCTGCGCGACGAGCCCATGGACAACGCCATGCCCGACCTGGCACAGTGGGCACGCCGCATCGAGAGTGCCGACAAGGAGCATCCCTGCTATCTCAACCTGCTGCCCGTGCAGGCCTTCCCGTCAAGTGAGGCCTACAGGGCGCATGTGCAACTCTTCGACTCGCTGGTCAACCTGCCCCAGATATCCTATGACCACTACCCCGTCAACCAGGTGGGCGACAGCGTGTTCCTCAACGGACAGTTCTGGAACAACCTGGAGATAGTGTCGGCTGAGGCACGCAGGACGCACAAGCCCTTCTGGGCATTCGCCCTCGCCACAGCCCATGGCGCATATCCCATCCCCACAGCCGACCACCTGCGCCTGCAACTCTATGCCGACCTGGCCTATGGCGCACAGTGCCTGCAGTACTTCACCTACTGGAACCCGGGCACCGAGACGTGGAACTTCCACCAGGCTCCAGTCACGCAGGAGGGCCAGCGGAGCCCCGTGTATGAGATAGTGAGGCAGATGAACCGCGAGATACAAGCGCGGGCCGACGTGTTCCTGGGCGCACAGGTGACCTCGGTGCGCCACACCGGCAACGACATCCCCATGGGCACACACCGCCTGGAGGGGCTGCCACCGCACTTCCTGCAACTGGACACCCACGGACAGGGCGCGCTCGTGTCCTGCCTAACCAACAAGGGCAAGGACTATGTGGTGATACAGAACACATCCGTCACCACCCCACTACAGGCCGACATCAAGACTGATGGCCAACTCACCCTCGTGCTGGAGGACGGCACACGCCAGCCAGCCGCAATCTACGGGCCACTATTCATCCTGACACCGGGCAACGTGCTCATCTTCGAAAAGGAAAAGTGAGCCAAAGAGGATGCGACATAAGAGAAAAGGTGTAACTTTGTGGAGGATTGACCCAAACAAGAGGATAAAACAAACATATTATAAACGCAAAAAGCAACAAGAGAAATGAAAAAGACAATGTTGTTGGCCGCATGCGTAGCCCTGATGGCTTCGTGCTGCGGCGGTAAGAAGTGCAACTGTGACTGCGAGGCATGTGCCAACTGTGAGCACAAGGCCAAGGACACCGCTGCCATGTCTGCCACTGCCGAGATTGTGGAGAACGAGCAGTATGACCTGAGCAAGCTGAAGAAGGATGCCGATGACTACTACATCCTCTTTGACGGAAGCAGCCTCGACGGCTGGCGCGGCTACGGCCAGGACGCTGTGCCCCAGAGTTGGGAGAATGACGGAGAGAGCATCCACCTCAAGGGCAGCGGCACAGGCGAGGCCCAGGCTGAGGGTGGCGGCGACCTGCTCTTCGCACACAAGTTCACCAACTTCACCCTTGAGTGTGAGTACAAGATTAGCAAGGGCGGCAACTCAGGTATCTTCTACCTGGCCCAGGAGGCCAAGGATGCCGAGGGCAATTACCTCCCCATCTGGCAGAGCTGCTCGGAGTACCAGGTGCTGGACAACGCCAACCACGTAGATGCACAGCTTGGCGTGGACGGCAACCGCCAGTCGGCCTCACTCTATGACATGGTACCTGCCAAGCCCCAGAACGCTAAGCCCTTCGGTGAATGGAACAAGGTGAAGATTGTTGTCTTCAAGGGCACTGTCATCCACTACCAGAACGACGAGAAGGTACTGGAGTACCACCTGTGGACTCCGAAGTGGAAGGAGATGCTCGATGCCAGCAAGTTCCAGAAGGGTGGCGAGTTCCCCTACGCTTACGGTCTGATGATCGATGAGGGTAAGAAGGGTGGCTACATCGCCTTCCAGGACCACGGCGACGATGTGTGGTACCGCAACGTGCGTGTAAAGGTGATGGACTAACCGCACCAGGACACCACGACAGCAATTCTTGAAGTGGCCATGCCGCAAGCCTCGCGCCTGCGGCATGGCCACTTCTCTTGTTTGACATCCTGCACATGCAGGTGGGCATCCCACCTTATCCCCATGCCAGCAGCCATAGTCCCTGGAGAGAAAGCCTGGCTGGGGACATTTTCTGAGGCGTGAACCCCGCTCCTGGCTGTGACACGAGCATTTCCACAGACTTCGGGAACCCAATCTCAAGCAAAATGAGTAACTTTGCAGATAATTACATAATTCACTCACATTACCCATCCACCACATGAGCATAACCATCAGACGCAGTTTACGCACCGTGTTTGCCGTGCTGACCCTGTGTGTCCTGCCGCTTTCCGGACACGCTGAGGAGGAACTGAATCCCGTGCCCAACCCCGAGGCTGTGGTCACGGAAGGCAAAATGCGGTTTACCATACTGACCGACCGCATGATACGCATCCAGTACAGTCAGGAGGAGAAGTTCGAAGACCGCGCGACGTTTGCCATTGTCAACCGCCGCCTGCCCGTGCCGCACTTCACCACCGAGCGTGATGACAAGTACCTGTACATCCACACCGACAGCCTCTCTCTGCGCTATCGCCTGGGCTCAGTGCCCAGGGAGAAGGACCAGGCACCCACCAATCTGCTCATCACCTTCCGCATGAACGGGTTCACCTGTCAGTGGTACCCTGGCAAGGACGACGCGCTCAACCTGCTGGGCACCAACCGCACGCTGGACACCGCATGGGGCGACAACATGCGGTACAAACTGGAGAAGGGACTCCTCTCCCGCGCTGGATGGGCTGTGATAGACGAGAGCCCCGCCACCACACGTGGCGACGGCAGCACATCCTATGCCATGGAGAAGAACGCCGAGGGCTTCCTCTGGTGGGCAAACCCCGTTGACCCATCGGCCACCGACTGGTATTTCCTGGGTTACGGACACAATTACAAGCAGTGCCTGGCCGACTATGTGAAGGTGGGCGGACGTGTACCCATGCCTCCCAAGTACCTCTTCGGCTACTGGTACAGCCGCTATGCCGCCTACACCGCCAGTGACTTTAAGCAAATCATCAGCGACGTGGAGCGCAACGACATACCTATGGACGTGCTCATCATGGACATGGACTGGCACCGCGCGGGCTGGACTGGATGGAGCTGGAACAAGAGTCTCATCCCCAACCCCACCGAACTCCTGCGCTACATCCACCGCCATGGCCTGCGCACCGCACTCAACCTGCACCCCGCCAGCGGTGTGTCATCCAGCGAGGACTACTACGATGGCATGAAGGCCGACCTGGGCTACGCCGCCGACTACAAGGGCACTCTGCCCTGGGCCATTGAGGATTATGACTACTACAAGGCACTCTTCAAGAACTTCCTGAGGAAGTACGAGAACATGGGGGTTGACTTCTGGTGGCTCGACTGGCAGCAGCACCTGCTGGTGGACAATATGACGCTGGGCGAGACTTTCTGGTGCAACCACACCTTCTTTGAGGACATGCGCATCAACCGCCCCACGCTGCGCCCTGTCATCTATCACCGCTGGGGAGGCCTGGGAAGCCACCGCTATCCCATCTGCTTCTCGGGTGACACCTTCGCGGCATGGAGTATGCTGGGCTATGAGGTGTATTTCACCAGCAACGCCAGCAACGTGTGCTACACCTACTGGGGGCATGACCTGGGCGGACACCAGGGAGGCAATAACGACCCCGAACTCTATCTGCGCTGGCTGCAGTTCGGTGCCTATACCCCCATATTCCGCACCCATGCCACCAACGACAGCAAACTGGAGCGCAGGATATGGAAATACAGCAACTTCACACAACTTCGCGAGGCCGTGCGCATGCGCTACCGCCTCTTTCCCTACCTTTATACGGCAGCCCGCGAGACCTATGACACAGGAGTGGGCATGAGCCGCCCGCTCTACTACGAATGGCCCGAGGAGGGCAAGGCCTACCAGTTTGAGGATGAGTTCATGTTCGGCAACGACATGCTGGTAGCCCCCATCTACACCCCGGCCCAGGAC